>CBFIGQ010000020.1:0-13448 GCA_965662335.1 Minisyncoccia bacterium | reverse complement strand
GCCGACGCCACGGGCCTGCGGCTGTCGAGCGTATGTGGGCGGGTGGCGGAACTGCTCAAGGTCTACATGCTCACCGAGGGCCCGCGCCGGCCGTGTCGCGTCACGGGCATTGCTGCTCATCCGCTCCGGCTCGCGCCGGCACAGATGGACCTGTTGTGAACCACTACCCCCGGCACGTTGGCGACTTCATCGGGGCCACGATTGGCCTATCGCTCATGGAGCGGGGCGCGTATTCGGCGTTGCTGGACCGCTACTACATGGACGAAGCCCCGTTGCCATTGGATCGCCGCGAGGTGTACCGCATGGCCGCCTGCGCGTCGGCCGCCGAGCGCAAAGCAGTCGATTACGTGTTGTCGCGCTACTTCACCGAAGAGGCGGACGGGTGGCACCAGAAGCGGGCCGACGCCGAGATAGCGAAGTACGCCGAGCGTAGCGAATCCGCGAAACGCTCGATTGATGCTAGATGGGGGAAACGAAATACGAACGTATCCGAAACGAAGGCCGAACGTACTACTAACCAAGAACCAGTAACCAAGAACCAAGAACCAGAGGAAAAGAAAAGCACGCGCGTGCCGCGCGAGGTCGCTTCGCTCCCCCCTTGGTTGCCCCCCGAGGATTGGGCGCGATGGGCGCAACACCGCGGCAAGAAGCTGACCGCAGCCGCAGTGCCGTTGCAAATCCGCAAGCTCGATGGCCTGCGCGCCGAGGGTCATGACCCCGTGGCGCTGATCGACTTGGCGATTGAAAGCGGGTGGGCCACTTTCTGGCCGCCGAAGGACGCCCCGAGGGGGCGCCACGCATCGCTGACGGCTGTGGGCTCGCGTACTGCCGAGAACTTGCGCCGATTCGCTGACGACGAGGAAATGCCCAATGGAACGCACGGACCGTAAGCGCCTGTCCGCCTGCCTGCTCGCGGCCTCCGAGGTCTATGGCCGCGAGGTGTCCGAGGCCGTCGCCGGGGTCTGGTGGGGCGCGTTGAAAGCCTACGACATCGAGGCCATCGAGACGGCCTTTCAGCGCCACATGACCAACCCCGACAGCGGGCAGTTCATGCCCAAGCCGGCGGACATCGTGCGCATGCTCGCGGGTACGACGCAGGATGCGGCGCTCGTGGCATGGGCCAAGGTCGATAGGGCCGTGCGCACGGTCGGCACCTACGCATCCGTGACCTTCGACGACCCGCTCACGATGCGCGTGCTGCAGGACATGGGCGGATGGATCGCGCTCGGCACGAAGGACAGCGACGAATGGCCGTTCGTGGGCAATGAATTCGTCAAGCGGTACCAAGGCTATCGCCTGCGCGGCGAGACCCCCGACTACCCCAGACGCCTCGCGGGAATCAGCGAGGCGGACGCGGCGCGCCGTGGCTTGCGGGCGAGGGAGGCGGTGCTTATCGGAGACCCGGCGCGGGCTCGGGCTGTGGCCGAAGGCGGGAACGATCGGCCCGCGTTGGGCGTGCAGCGCGTGCCCTGCATCGTGCCGAAACTGGTGGAGGTGAAATGAGCCCCAACGGCATGGCAGAGCGTGCATGGCGGGCGCTACGCAAGTCCCCCAAGGGCATGACCGCGCGTCAGGTGGCCGAGCGTATGGACGTACCCATCATGATGGCGAGCAATGCCCTGCAGCGCCTGGCGCGCCGTGGCGATGCCGTGTACAGCGGCAATGGCAAATGGGGCCGGTGGCACGCGATCACGACCGAGTTTGTGATCCGACTCGGAGAGCACCCGAAAAGTCTGGCGAACCTTCGCGCCAATCAAGCCGAGTGGCGGAAATTTCTGCGCATGGCGCAGCTCGCGCGCGGCGCGGACGAAACGCGCGCGGTGCCCCTGCGTCCACCCATGGTGCGCGATCCGTGGGCCGCTGCGATCTTCGGGGATGGGCGATGACCCCGGCCGAGCGTGCCGCCGCGATTGCCGCACGAGCCCGCGCCACTGAGGCGCAGGCAACCGGCCGTCGCCTAGCAGCGGCCGAGGAAAACCGCCGTCGCTACCCCGACTTCGCGGCATGGGTGGATGACTTGCGGCGGGTATTCGGGGATGTGCGGGTGACGCGGTTCGAGGCGAAATGAAGCGCCCCCACGATCTATGACGCCAGCCGCCCGCGCCGCCGCCCCGGTCATCGCCGCATGGTGGGACGCTCAATGAACGCCGACGAATGGCTCGCCTTCGTGAACAGCGACCACGTGCGGAGACCTTTGGCGTACTACGTCAAGACCGGGGAGAGGCCGTGATTTTTGCCCGCCGCAGAACTTGTCGTAGCCACGCCACTCCACCGAGCGCGTCGTACTTGGCGCGGTCCGCCTTCGTCAGGCGAAGGTGGACTCGCGCTGTGGCTGCTTCACCGGATTTTGGCGGACGGCCCCGGCGCTTGGGGGTGTCGGTGTTAGGCGGCATCGTGTTCGAGCGTCGGGATGCCGTAGGCGTCCGGGCCATCGGGGCTGGCGATATGGCCGACGTCGTAGCCCTCGTTCTCCGGGGCAACCGTGTAGCCGGCATTCTTCACCATCGCCAGCGCTTCGGCGTAGGTGGCGACCCGGCCAAGCGCCTCACCGTACTCCATATGGCCTTCGACGTCGAAGGCGACGACCCGCACTTCGCGGATCGTGCCGTTGTCCAGGTAGCTTTGGTCGTTGCTCATGGTCTGCTCCTTCTGATGGTTGGGATCGGCGACCCCATGATTATTAATGTACGCCAGTAATCGTATGGAGTCAAGGATTGTGTGCGCCAAAAACATACCGTTCGTCGGCTCATGAAACGCCCCCGCGACCTCGCCGCACGTAATCCCATCGCGGGCGAAACCATCGCCTGCACGGGCAAAAAGCGCTTTGGGACGTGGGCGGATGCGGTATCGGTGGCTACACGCAAGCAGGACCGTATCCGCAAGGACCGCGACCTACGGCAGCCCTACCGCTGCCGCCACTGTGGGGGCTATCACCTTGGCCATATCGACCGGCACGACACCATGCGCCAGCGGCGACCGAGGGTGAGCGAATGAGGACCATCGAACAGCGCCTGGACAACTGGCGGCGATGCTTCCGCCTGCGCCGGCAGGCCCACGAGACGCCCTCGAAAGAGGGCGAGTACCGCAGCCCCCAGCGGGGCCACTGGACGGCCCCCGGAGCGCCATCCATGCCCGGCAGCGAGCCCGACTACGCGGACGCGCGGATCGTGGACGCGGCGGTAAGTGCCCTGCCGATGAAATACAACGTCGTGCTGCGCGCCCACTACTGCGGCGGCGGGCGCCCGGAACGCATGCTCGGCCTCGCGCGGCAAATGGGCTTTGCACACCCCACGATGGCCGACGTAGACGCCATGGTGGCGATGGGCCGCGCCATGCTCGCCAAGCAGCTGGAACTGCCCGCCGTGGTGCGAAAGGAACGGGCTGAGCGGATGGTGAAGAAAATGCTTGCGTTGCCGGCGGATGACATGGCATGATCGGGGCCAATTCGTTGATCCGGCTTACGCCGCAGCGCATCCCAGCAGGGAGGCGCGTGCGCCAGCCGAGCGGCCCCGAGTGCTCACGCGCCGGGGCTTTTCGCATTTCTGGAGCCGCTATGACGCCCGTGCAGACCAAGGAAGAAGCGATCGCCGCGCTGGACCAAGCGATGCAGGAAAAGCCGGTGCTGGGGGCCATCCTCGCGCCCGTGCGCGCGTACCTGAGCGAGCCGGCTAAACCCGCCGCGCCCGTTACCGTTCCCGCGAAGGGACGGAAGGGAAGGTAAGTTGGCAGCACGGTTGAGAGCGAAGCACCAAGACGAGATACGAGAGAAGATCCGCGCGAGTCAGCTTGTCAATCGGTTGGAAAATCATGTGCTTGGGGAAGTGGAGATGAAGCCTACCCAAGTAACCGCGGCACTGGGCCTACTCAAGAAGTGCGTGCCCGACATGACCGAGAACAAGACCGACCTCGACGTCGGCGGCAATCTCCTCTCTATCCTATCCTCGCTTGGACGCGCAGGAAGCAGCAAAGCAGACGATCCTCCGGTGGCGTGAGGGCGGCCCCGCCCTGTTCGCGGAGGAGGCGCTAGGCGCGAAGCCTACAGAGCAGCAGTGGGACGCCAGTCGCAAGCTGGTGGCGACGCGGCGAGTCAGCATCAGGTCCGGTCACGGCACCGGGAAGTCGGCGTTCATGGCGTGGACCATCCTGTGGTTCATGTGCTGCTATCTGCCGTGCAAGGTGCCGGCGACAGCGCCGACAGCGCACCAGCTTGAGGATGTGCTTTGGGCTGAGCTTGCGATGTGGTTCCGCAAGATGCCGGCCGAGATGCGCAACGAGTTCGAGTGGTCGGCCGAGCGGTTCTGTATGAAGGCGGCCCCGAACGAGAGTTTTGCGGTGGCGCGGACCTCTCGGCCGGAGCGCCCGGAAGCCCTGCAGGGGTTTCACGCGGAACATTTGCTGTTCGTGATCGACGAGGCGTCGGGCATCCCCGAGCAGGTGTTCCAGGTCGCGGAAGGCGCGCTATCCACGGAAGGGTCGTTTGTAGTGATGGCGGCGAACCCGACGCGGATGGAAGGCTACTTCTTCGACTCGCACCACAAGATGCGGGAT
This sequence comes from Minisyncoccia bacterium, assembly GCA_965662335.1. Lineage (GTDB taxonomy): Bacteria > Patescibacteriota > Minisyncoccia > Phycocordibacterales > UBA9973 > UBA4124. The sequence goes on along the minus strand of CBFIGQ010000020.1, from coordinate 8,900 downwards.
CGTTGGTCAGCCTTGCATTGGAACGGGCAAGAATCGCCGCTGGTGTCACGCGAGTACATCGCGGACATGGCGGCCAAGTATGGCGAGCACAGCGCCATCTACCGCATCCGGGTGCGGGGCGACTTTGCAGGGAACCCGGATGGCGTCATTCCGCTAGACATCATCGAGTCCGCAGTAAACCGCGACATCAAGCCCTATGGTCCGATTCGCTGGGGCTTGGATGTGGCGCGCTTCGGCGAGGACCGAACGGCCCTTGCGAAGCGCCAGGCGAACAAGCTCCTAAGTCCGGTCAAGTGGTGGACGGGCAAGGACACGATGCAGGTAGCGGGGTTGGTGAAGGTCGAATACGACGGCACGCCGGCACCGTTTAAGCCCGAGGCGATCTGTATTGATGTGATCGGGATCGGGGCTGGGGTTGTGGACCGGTGCAAAGAGCTTGGGCTGCCTGTGTTGGGAGTCAACGTGGCCGAGTCGCCGAGCGTCGAGGATCGCTACGAGCGGTTGCGAGACGAATTGTGGTTCAAGGCCCGCGAGTGGTTCCAGGGGCGTGATGTAACGATGGTCGAGGATGACTCCTTGGTAGCCGAGCTCACGCTGCCGACGTACCAAATCCGCAGTAGCGGAAAGATCAAGGTAGAGGGCAAGGACGAATTGAAAAAGCGTGGCGTAACGAGCCCTGATCTGGCCGACGCCTTCTGTTTGACGTTCGCACAGGGGCAATCATTGATGACGAAGTGGAAGCCGCTGCGCTACGACAACCGAGGCATCTACTGACATGGCATTGCAGATGAGCGAAGCCTCTTTGGTTGCGCTCATTGAGACGATGGAAGCGGACTGCTATGGCGAAAGCGACGGTGAGCTTTCGCGCGAGCGGTCCGAGGCGCTGGACCGCTATAACGGCGCGCTGTTGGGCAATGAGGTAGAGGGGCGCTCGGCCGCTATCTCTACGGACTTGCGCGATACGGTAGAGGCGGTGGTGCCGCAGTTGCTGCGCATCTTCCTGTCGGGTGATGACGTGGTGCGGTTCGACCCCCGCGGCCCCGAGGATGACGCGGCCGCCCAGCGTGAATCGGACTACTGCAATTTTGTGATGACGCAGCGCAATCCCGCGTTCCAGATTTTCTCGACCTGGTTCCGCGACGCTCTGCTGCAGAAAAATGGGTACGTTAAGGCGTGGTGGGAGACGCGCTCGGATGTGGTGGTGGAGCGCTACTACGACCTATCGGACGATGCCTTGGCGGTGCTCATGGCGGACCCGTGCGTGCAGGTGGCGGGGCATTCGGCCAAGCCCGATCCGTACCTAAACGTACCAGCTGCGCAGGCGATGCAGATGGGGCAACCGCCGGCCATGTTGCACGACGTGGAGGTGCGCCGGGTTCATCAGAAGGGCTACGTCCGTGCAGACAATGTGCCAGGCGAAGAATTGCTGGTGCATAGCTCGCACCGCGATGTCGGTCTTCAGGATTGCATTTTCGTGTCCCACCGGACGAGCAAGACGCTATCCGAAGTGCGGCAGATGGGGATCGACTGCCCGGACGATTGGGCGGGCGAGGACTACGATCCGCGGTCGTCGGAGGAAGTGCAGTCGCGGGATCGGTTCGAGGAAGTCGGGCAATCGTCGGAGTCGGTCGATCCGGCTACGCGGCGCGTGACGTACAAGGAAATCTACGCGCGCATTGACGAGGATGGCGACGGCATTGCCGAGCTACGGCGTATCTGCATGGTCAATCGCCATGTGGTGATAGACGAGGAGGCGGACCTTATCCCGTTCGCGGTTGTCACTCCGGTGATCCAACCGCATCGGCATATCGGGTATGGGTATTACGACTTCCTCAAGGAAATCGAGCTAGCGCATACGGCGCTGCTGCGCATTTTCTTCGACAACAACTACCTGAGCGTGAATGGGCGTTATGCCATTTCGGATCGGGTGAACGTCGATGACCTGTTGGTAAGTCGTCCCGGTGGGCTGGTGCGGGTGCAGGGGTCGGTTGGTGACGCGATCATGCCGCTTACGCATCCGTCTACCGGCGAATCGGCGCTGGCGGCCATGACGTACCTCGATCAGTGGAAGAAGCAGGCCACTGGCGTGGTGCTGGATGCGCAGGTGCTGTCGGCAGACGTGCTGAACAAGAGCACGGCGACGGGCATTAGCCAGGCCATCAGCGTGTGGCAGACACGTATCGAGGCGGTGGCGCGGTGCTTTGCTGAGACTGGCGTTAAGGACTTGTTCCGCATCATCCATGCGCTGACGCTGAAGCACGCCGACGCAGAGGAACGGGTGCGCATCGATCAGACGTGGCAGACCGTGGACCCGCGCGAGTGGGTGCGGCGGACTGACATGACGGTATCGGTTGGGCTGGGCACGGGAAGCCGTGAGATGAAGGTGCAATTCCTCAACCAAGCGCTAATGCAGCAGGGCCAGGCGTTGGCGTCTGGTCTGCCGATCGTGCAGCCGCAGAACATGTACGAGACGGCGAAAGAGCTGTGGAAGGAAATGGGCTACCGGGACACGTCACGGTTCCTGACTGACCCCGCCCAAGCGCCGCCGAAGGAGCCGCCGCCGCCTGATCCCGCGATTCAGGTGGCGCAGATCAGGGAGCAGGGGGCCAAGGAGCGGGAGCAGATGAAACTCGGCCAACAGGCGCAAGCAGAGGCCGCGAAGGCGGCGGCGCAGCGGGAGATTGAAGCGGCCCAAGCGCAGGCGGACATCGTGACCGAGCGCACGAAGGCGCTGATCAAACAGCAGTCGGACGAGCATCGGTTAGCGATGGAGATGCAGGCCAAGCAGTTCGAGGCGCGGCTGGAGCAGCAGACGGCGATTCTGTTGGAGCAGATCAGGGCGAGTGCGCATGTTCACGCGGCGGCGATGACCCATGAACGACCGCCAGCAAGCTGAGTCGGGCCAGCGGGTCCATACGTTTCTGACGAGCCCCGAGTGGGAGCAGGCGTGGGATACGTTCCGCGACGTGATCTTGGCGGCGATGCAAGATCCCAAGTTCTCGATCGAGGACGTGCAGCACCATCGACGGTTGCTGTGGGCGGCGACGCAGGCGAAGCAGAATCTTGAGGCGATGGTGAACGACGGCAAAGTTGCCGCGGCCACGATTGCCCTGCAGCACGAGGATGAGCGGCGAGCGCGGATCAGGCGCGTCGTCGGGTAGAGGGATTCCCGCCTAGAGCGGGTCACGGTTTGCCAACGTCGTGAGGACGTAGGGAACCACATACGCAGGAGGCCATATGGCCGAAGTAGCGACTACTCCGCAGGATGTCGCCCCGTCGCCCTCTCTGGACGACAAGATCGCAGCCAAGCTGGGATTCGAACCCGAAGCGAAGTCGGATGAGCCCTCGGATACGCCGGAAGCGGCAACCGTAGAGGGTGAAGACGGCGAGACGCTGGCACTCGAACCCGAACAAGAAGCCGAGCCGCAAGGCGATGAAGTAGAGCTGACCCATAACGGGCAACAGGTTCGCGTCTCGAAAGAGCAAGCGAAGAACCTGGCGCAGATGGGCTATGACTACAACGTCAAGATGCAGTCGGTCAATGCCGATAAGGCAAGCATTCAGCGTGCCGCCCAAGCGCTCCAAGCGCAGGCGCACGTACAAGCGCAGTTGCTGGACCATGCTGCGGTGGTCAGGTCATACGACATGCAACTGGCCCAGTATCAGGGCATCAACTGGGCGCAACTGGCGCAAGAGGACCCCATCGGGGCTTCGCAACTCAAGATTCAGTACGACGCTCTTGCCGAGCAGCGCAATGGCGCGTTTGCGCAGATGTCGCAAGCGTTCCAACAGCACCAGCATGCGGCTGGCCATGTGTCTGCCGAAGTGCGGGCACTGGAAACGCAAAAGCTGCAAGAGCGGGTGCCGCAATGGAAGGACCACGCGAGGTATGCGAAGGAAGCGCCGGAGATGCACTCCGCGCTGATCCAGCAATACGGTTACGCCCCCGAAGAACTGGCCGGATCGCCGGTTCTGGAAGATCACCGGGCCATTGCCATCCTGCGGGATGCGTGGCTCTACCGCAAAGCGGTTGCGGCGGGCAAGACCAAGAGCCTTGCGAAAGTGCCGGGTGTCGCACGACCTGGGGCCGCGCAGCGGTCTGGCATCGACACCACGGGAATCCTGCAGAAGCAACTCAAGCAGTCCACGGACGTCGGCAAGAAGAAAGCCGCGTTCGACGGCCTCTTGGCCAAGAAACTGTTTGGGTAACTAACGGCGTGATGCCGTAAGGGAAAGCGAACCATGGCAATCGTCACTGGCAGCACGATCACGTATGGCGTTGGCTCGGCCGGCGGCAATCGTGAAGACCTGGAAGATGTGATTTGGGAACTGGACCCGCTGGAGACGTTCTGTCAGTCCACGTTTGACCGTGTGGATGGGCAGGCGACGTACCACGAGTGGGAACTGGATTCCCTGGTGGCCCCGGCCACGAATCGTCAGATCGAAGGCGATTCGGAGTCGTACACCTCGATCACGTCCCCGTCCCGTGCCGGCAACTACATGCAGATTCTGTTCAAGCAGTTTCTGGTGTCGGGCACGCAGGAAGTGGTAGCGAAGGCTGGCCGCAAGTCGGAAATCATGCGGCAGACGAAGAAGCAGATGAAGGAACTGAAGAACGACTTTGAGTACGCGATTGTGCGTAATCAGGCGTCTTCGGCGGGCGGCTCGGCAACGGCCCGGTCGATGGGCTCGATCGAGTCGTGGATCCCGACGACGGACAACTCGGGCAACGGTGTGCGCGCGACGACTTCGGCGGCGGCCTCTACGGCGGCGTTTGGCGCGGGTGTGGTGTCGGCGCCGACCGATGGCACAACCACGGGCGCGCTGACGGAGGCGAAGTTCCGCGAGATGTTGCAGCTCGCGTGGATAGACGGTGGCAAGAATAACACCATCTTGGTGGAGCCGACGCAGAAGACGGCCATTTCGGCGTTCTCTGGCATCGCCACGAAGACCACGCAGATCCCGAACCAGAAGGTGCGGGCGGTGATTCAGGCATCGGCTGAGTTCTACGTGTCCGAGTACGGCGTGCATGAAATCGTGATGCACCGGTATGTACGCGCGAGCGTGGTGCTCGCCATCGACCCCGAGTATTGGGCGCTGGCGTTCCTGCGCAAGCCGTTCATGGAGAAGATGGCGAAGACCTCCGACGGCGAGAAGGTGGCGCTGCGGATGGAAGCCACGCTGGTGAGCCGCAACCACAACGCGAACGGCAAGGTTGTTGCCTGCGCGTAATGCAGGCGGGGCGGGAGCAATCTCGCCCCGTTTTCCATGAGCAACACGTGGGTCGAGTACAACCCTGACACGGGGATGACGGAGCACAACCGGGCGGATGAGCTTACCGGGGTGGTGCATGTCACTAAGGTGCAGGACGTGGAACCTTTGCTGGATCGCAACAAGGAGGTTGCGAACACGGGGGCGACAAACGAGGGGATCAAGAAGGGCCTATGGCACTACATGAGCATCCCGCCGGCGGTGCAGTACGAACTGTTGGTGAAGTACGGCGTGAACGTCCACAAGAAAGAGCATTGGCCAAAACTGTTTTCATTGGTCAACGAGCACTATCCGTACCTCAAGACGACGCACAAGCACCACGGGATGAAGGGCCAAGGCAAGGTCTACGGACCGCCCAGAGGCTCGCTGAAGCTGGCGAGCTAGATCAGGCGTGGGCGCTCGTCGATCGGTATCTGTCGTATGAGAGCCCGGACGATCCAGCGGCGTTGACGGTTGCAACGCAAATCTGGTTCAAGCAGCGCAAGATCACAGTCGCGCATGTTTTTGCGCAACGAGCGGTCGAGGTGGACCCGCAGAACGCCTATGCGTGGTCGAATCTCGGCATGCTGGAAGAACAGTTGTACCGCTTCGATAAGGCGGAAGCCGCGTTCAAGCGTGGGTTGTCGGTAGCTAAGTCGGACGACGCCAAGGGGAACCTGTATCTCAATTGGGCGTCGGCCCTAGTGAACAAGGGCGATTGGGAAGCTGCGGAACCGATTGCCAGGCAAGCTTACCGCCGCCGGCCGGAGAGCCAGAAGACGCGGGCCAATCTCGGCATGGTGTGTTTGGCCCGTGGTGAATGGGCCGAAGGCTGGCCCTTGTACGACGCGATCATCGGTTTCGACAACTCGCGGCGAAAGGTTCAGTACAGGGGCGAGCCGGTGTGGGATGGCTCGCCAGGTAAGCGCATCGTGATCTATGGCGAGCAGGGGCTAGGCGATGAGGTGTGCTTCGCCTCGATGATCCCGGATGCGTTGGAGCGGTCGCGGTCGGTGGTGATCGACTGCACGGACAAGCTCGCGGGGCTGTTTCGGCGCTCGTTCCCGAAGGCGACCGTGTACGGGACGCGCTGGGAAACGGGGCTGGGCTGGGACAAGCAGGACGCCGAGATAGACGCCAGTGTGAGCATGGGCGGGCTCGGCCGGTGGTTCCGCAATGATGCGGCGTCGTTCCCCCGCACGCCGTACCTTGAGGCTGACCCCGAGCGGCGGGCGATGTGGCGCGCGTTGTTCGATCGACAGCGCAAGCCGGTGATCGGTATCGCGTGGACCGGCGGTGTCCCGTGGACCGGGGACCGGTACCGCAAGTGGACGCTGGATGATCTCCTGCCGGTGTTTCGATCGGTGGATGCGGTATGGGTGAGCCTTCAGTACAAGGATGCCGGGAAGGAAATTGCGGCGTTCAGGGCGCGGCATCCGGACATTGACTTGCGGCAGTACGCCTATGCGACGCTGACGCAGGACTACGACGATACAGCGGCGTTGGTGGCCGAATGTGATCTGGTGTTCTCGATGCAGACCGGGGTGATTCACCTTGCGGGGGCGTTGGGTAAGGACTGCTGGTGCTTCGTGAACAGCCATCCGGGATGGCGTTATGGGGCGTCGGGTGACTCGATGCCGTGGTATCGGTCGGTGAGGTTGTACCGGCAGGACGGTGATGTATGGCCGCTGGTGAAGGCGGCTGAGGACTTGCGTGCGCGTTTTCGTCGGGTTTGACCCCCGCGAGGCCGTTGCCTATCACGCCTGCGTGCAGTCGATCATCGAGACCGCGCGCGACCCGCTGGCCTTGCAATTCACGCCGGTGACGGGGCCGCTGCGGGACGGCTCCAATGCGTTCATCTACGCACGGTTTCTGGTGCCGCACCTGTGTGGCTTCAGTGGCTTCGCCGTGTTCCTCGATGGTGACATGGTGGTGCGAGCGCCGATCGAAGACCTGTTCGCGCAGCAACGCTGGGGCGTAGGAGCGCTGGTGGTCAAGCACGACTATCTGACGAAGCACCCGGTGAAGTACCTCGGGAACAAGAACGAGGACTACCCGCGCAAGAACTGGTCGAGCGTGATCCTGTGGAACTGCGGGTACTTCCCGAATCGCATCCTGACGCCGGAGTACGTGGCGCAGCAGCCGGGATCGCATCTACACCGCTTCGGCTGGCTGAAGGACGAGCAGATCGGAGCCTTGCCGGATGAGTGGAACCGGTTGGTGCTGGAACAGGACGTGATGGATGCAGACAAGATCCTGCACTACACCATCGGTACGCCGTGTTTCTCCGAATACGCGACCTGTGACCGCGCGGACGAATGGCACGCGGTCCACAAGAGGATGAACGCCCCGTGCTGATTCTGACCGATGACCAGCGGCGCGAGCGGCTGATTTCCGACGAGTACCGCCGGCAGCAGGTGGAACTCCACGAGGACGAGAACTACGGCGTTGCGTCTACCCACTTTGCATCTTTGGTGGCGAAGGTGGTGAATCAGTACGGCGTAGATGAGATGTTGGACTACGGCGCGGGGAAGGGACGGTTGGCGCAGACGTTGATCCGGGATCGGCTCATTGATCATCCGATGCGCATTCAGCACTACGAGCCCGCCGTGGTGGAGTGGGCGGACATGCCGGAGCCATGCGAAATGGTGGCGTGCCTGGACGTGCTGGAGCACATCGAGCCAGCGCTGCTGGACAACGTGCTGGATGATCTGCAGCGCGTCACCAAGAGTATTGGCCTGTTCACGGTGTCCACAGTGGAAGCGATGAAGGTGCTGCCGGACGGGCGCAATGCTCACTTGATTGTCGAGCCGGCCTCGTGGTGGTTGCCGAAGATTCTTGAGCGGTGGGACTTGCACGTTTTCCAGAAGACGCAGGACGGGTTCATGGTGTTGGTGATGGCCAACGAGATTGAGAGGCAGTAGATGGCGCGATCAACGGTAACGGCGAACAACTATTCCCGGTCGGCGGCGATCACGCCATCGGATACGGTGTCCTTGGCGGCGGTCTGTGACGCGATCTTGGTCGCGGCGGCGGGGAACATCTCGGCGGTTGACGTGGCCGGCGGGTCGATTGCGATCACGTCGGCACCCGTGGGCATTCTTCCGTTGAACCTGTCGCGGGTGAACGCGACGGGGACGACGGCGACGGTGTACGCGCTGTACTTCGTCTAAATGGCCATCACGACCGGCGCCGAGCTTGCTACGGCTGCTGCTAACTGGCTGGCGCGGGCGGACCTTACGTCGCGTATTCCTGAGTTTGTCGCGCTGGCGGAAGCGAAGCTGAATCGGAGCCTGCGGACCCGTGACATGGAGACGAAGAACGCGACGTTTTCCATCACGGGTGAATATGTCGCTGTACCGGCGGGGTTTCTGGAAACCAAGTCGTTCTATCTGAACACGAACCCGAAGAAGTCGCTTTCGTACCTACCTGACGATGCGCAGACGGATGCGTATGGCGCGGGCACAGGAACGCCGCGATTCTTCTGCGTGGTTGGCGGTAACTTTCGCTTTGCCAAGGTGCCGGATGCTACGTACTCATCGACGCTGACCTACTACACGGCGTTGACTTCGGTGAGTGCGGGCGGATCAGCGGTCAATTGGCTGTTGACGAGCCATCCCGATGTGTACCTGTACGGGACGCTTCTGGAA
>CBFIGQ010000019.1:0-7266 GCA_965662335.1 Minisyncoccia bacterium | reverse complement strand
GGTGCGCCGTGCTGCCCGGCACCACACCACCGACGGCGCGTGGCGCATCGGATCTCGGCCGGCCGGTTCTCATGCGGCCTCCTGGAACAGGCCGAGGAAGCGGCGCAGCTTCTTGACGGCGTCCGGGCAGAACTCGATGGCAACGCCCTGGGCGATCAGCCAATGGACGCAGGCACGCAGGTTGTCGAGGTGCGCGTCGATCTCGGCCAGCGCAGCGGCACGCAGGCCGGCCTTGCCGTCGTTGTTGCTGAGACGCGGCGCGGTTTGGGCGATTCCTTGCATCATGATGCGGCTCCTTTCGTCGGTTTGCCCCCCGAGGGGACTTCCTTCGGGGCGTGAGGGCAGGTCTGGCAGGTCAGCCAGAGGTTTTCAGCATCGGGAAAGCCGTGCGGACGGCCGCGCAAGGCGGTGCGCTCGCACTGGATGGGCTGCTTTTCGGTGCCGTCGTAAGGGCAGACGCGGCGGTCGAAACGCTTGACGATGGCATCCTCGATCTTCTTAGCCTTGCCGTTGTAATGGCCGAGGACGTAACGGCGGATGTGGCAGGCGCTAACGCCGATCTCGCCAGCGATCCACGCCCGCGTCTTGCCGGCGCGCAGCTGGTCGAGGACAAGCTGCATGGCTTTGGTGACCGGGATATCAGCCATGGGCCACCTCGGGGGTTGTCGTCAGGCGCTCAACCATCTTCTGGCCGGCTTCGGTCAGGGTGTTCTGCTGGTCGATCAGGCCGTTGAAGCGCAGCGACTGCATGGTTCCCTGGTAGATGCCGCGGCAGGGACGGCTGGCGGCGATGTTGAGCAGGGCCTTGCGGCCGGCTTGGGATGGAAGTTTTTGAGCCATCACTCCCCTCCCTTCTTCGGCAAGGCAAACACCACATTCCCATTCGGGTCATATACTTCATGCGCCTGCTGCCGCCAGACCGGCGCCTGCAGGCCGAGATCCTTCTCGAGCGACCAGACCACCCTGCCCTTGCTCTGCTTGGCCGGCTGCTTGCGGTCCATGCGCTTGAGGATGCCGACGGCTTCGAGGGCGGCGAGGTACTTGTAGAGGTTGATCGAGGCCGCTTTTTCGGTGCCGTTGGCGTGCGTCGAGAGCAGTTCCTTGAGCGTGGCCACCTTGTGGGCGCGGAAGTGCCACCAGGCGCGCTCGCGCAGGCCATAGGTCTTCTTGCGCGGCCGCTCGCCGGGCTTGCCAGGCTTGATGTCCTCGCCGCTGGCGGCAAAGGCTTCGCCGGCCGGCGTGGCGATGTACATGCCGCGGGCCAGCGTGCCCAGGGCCTTGTCGAGTTCGTCGCAGACGTTGAGAAAGCCGAGGAACTTGAGCACCTGGGCAGACTTGACGATGGTTTTCTTGCTCTTGCCGGTAGCGGCGGCAAGGGCATCGAGGGTGTCGGTGCCGGCAACGATCAGTTGCAGGACTGTGGTGCTGATGCCCATTAACGTGCACCTCCGCGCGTGCCGTTAGTTTTGGACTCCGCCTTGGGAATCAGGCTTTGCTCATGATCGACGACCAGCGTGACATTGCCGACATCGCCAATTTCCAGGCGTTTCAGCCCTTTGAACTTGGCGATCCGCTCCAGGGCCGAAATGGCGTTCTCGATCAGGCGATATTTGCCGCCGGTCTGTTTGAATACCAGTTGCCCGATACCGTCGCCGATTTCGACGTCGGCCAGCTCGCGCACAAAACTGATCGTGTCGGACTCGCTGGCGTTCTGCATTTCGCACTGGTGCGAAATCCGCGTCCGGATGTGCTTCGACTCGTTGAAGCGCTGGACTTCGCTCTTGTGGCAAATGAGCATCACATAGGTCTTTGCCGCCTCGCCGATCTGGCGCAGATACTCGATTCCGGCCGCATCGGACCCCATGCTGCGCATGTTCAGGCCAAACTGGGCTTCATCAAAAACGATGGGCGTCTGCTGCTCTTTGAGCTTGGCAATCTGCTGCTGCATCTCGGCCGTGCTGTTGCTTTGGTGCTTGATGCCGAAGTGCTGGCTGATCGCCCAGCGCAGGCCGTCAAGCTTCATGCCGACGTGCCCCATGATCAGCACAGCGCCGACACTGGCGCCCCACTGGCTGATATTGCGGGTTTTGCCAACGCTCGGCTCACCGTGCAACAGGCACAGGCAAGCGCTGTGGCTGCCGCGTTCCTCCATAAAACTGGCAGCGGCCAGCAGGCGTTTGTGATTCTCGGTTTTTACAAAATGCTCTTTCATATAAACTCCCAATTGCTGTTTCGAAACGGTGCTTCAAATCGGCGGCCGGGTAGCGCTAACTATCCGGCTGCCACCTCAGACGACGGGCCTTCGCCCTCGTCCTGATCCTTTTCCCCGTAGAGCCACATGACCATTTCTTCATGGCTCATGGCCGGGGCTTCTTCTTCAGCTTCTTCAACGGGTACCGGCATGTAGTCGGGCATCGGCACCGGCATCGGCACGGCCGGCGTCAGGTCGAATACCTGCCCCAGCTCGGCCTGCGCCTCGGCGATGATCTTTTCGCCGCGCTTGATCTTGCCGCTCGCCCGTTCGGCGCGCAGGCGCTCCATTTCCGGCACCGGGAAAGCCGCCTCGCGGTGGCCGTTCCAGATGGCCTCGCCGAGAAAAACGCCTTCCATGTTGAGCAGCCAGACCTTGTCGGCGTTGTGCAGGTCGTAGCGCACGCGCACCTTGGCGCCCTCGGGCAGCACATCGACCAGGTCACGCCGGGAATATTGATTGCCGAACAGGCTGACCAGTCCACGCTGGGGCTTGCGCACGACTTCAGGCATCCACAAGGCATGGATTTCCGCATCGTTGGGACCGATCACGATGGAATCCCGGTCCAGCCGCGCCTGATAGACATCCTCGGGCGTTTGCCCGTCCAGCGCGCTGTGCTCGTGGTGCAGGTTGTAGTCATTGACCACCCGCGCCACATCGTCGAGCAGCTGGCGGAAGCTAGGGATGGCGATGCCACCCTGGTCATTGCGATTAAGCGCCTTGAGCATCTTGTTCGTGGCGTTTTCGTCGGCGCCGCGCCAGGTGCAGGTCGGGTATTCGCGCGCCAGCGGGATCAGCGTCGACATCCACAGGCTTTCGATGATGCCGCGCCCCTGCGGATTGCCCGGAATGCCGGTTTCGTGGGCGATCCCCTGCCGGGCCAGCGTGCCGGCAATCGGGCAGTCGATCATCTTGCCGGTCTGGCCTGAGCCGTTGTCAGAGTAATAGACCAGCGGCCGCGCCCGGGTCACCATCTGCGCATGCCGGAAGGCGTCCGACACAGCCACCGTCGATTCAGCCAGCGCCACCGACCAGCCGACAATCTTGCGGCTGACCCAGTCGCGGATGAAGGTGATTTCCGGGGTAAACGGCTGCCCATGGATCGGATGCTGCACCTTGGCCTTGAAGCTGTGGCCATCGCCGACCCAGATATCGTTGCTGAAGAACATCGAAACATCGCGTTCGACATAAGGCTTCAGGGCACGCCATTCCGAGCCCGTCACCCGGCCGCGATACTTCTTCGTCACCGGCAAATCCTGCTCGATGCGATTCGCCGTCGTCTCGCTCAGTGTCGGCAAATTGCGCTCCGCCAGCCAGACCAGCATTTTCTTGTGCACCTCGGCCACCGGTGGCCGCGTCGGCACACAGAAAAAGAGCAGGAAGCACGCCTCATGCACCGGGTTGTGCCCCGTCTTCTCCCGCTTGCCGGGCACCAGGTACAACCCGACATCGCCGGCCAGCCGCCCCTTCTCGTAAAGAGGCATCATCCGTTCCAGACGCCGGGCAATGGCGTCCTCGCCCCCCAGCGGCGGGCCGGATTTGCGCGGCTTGGTATAGGTGACCCGGGCCGCCGCCATCAACTCCGGAAAGGCGCTCCCGTTAAACAGCCGTGCAGCCAGTTCCCGGCATGCCCGCTTGACCGAATGCCGACCGGCACTCATTACCGCCTCGATAGCCCGGCACAGGATCACCCCCGCATCGCGCTGACTGCGTTCCTTGTCGGTCAACGCCCCTTCGTCCTTCGCCCGCCGCACCTGGCCGCGCACCGTCACCGCATTGCCGGGGGCTTCGACCACGGCGGTTCCGGGTCCGGGACTGGCCGACACGACGGCAACCGCAGGCACGGTAGTCGTCGCCGGAACCAGCGAACACAGGGCATCGTGCAGCGCCTTCTCAGCCGGGGCCTTGATCGCTACCGCCTTGCCGCGCACCGGGATCGACTCCGGCAGCGCCGAGACCAGCCAGGCGTTTTCCGGACGGCCCGTAGAGGGCTTTATCTGGCCGGCAGGTGGCGGGAAACCTGCCGAATTGACGTTTCGGCTATAGACCGCACGAGGCCAATTCAAGGCTTCCATTAAAGCCTTCGCCCCGATCCACCCGAGGCGCAAGGCCTCAGCCGCCGTCACGGATTTAAGTTCGCTCATGATCGCCGCCGCCGCTTCCCGCCTCAGGCCTCAACCCGCATGACATCCACAGTGGCGGGCAATATCCGGTCGATCAGCGTCTCCAGAGCATCCGCGTAGTCGTCCAGTTCCGCTTCAATCAGGGCTTCCCGGTGGACATCCAGAATACGCGCGCGCACGTTGTCGGCAGCCTCCCGGTCTGCCGCCGGATCGTCTTCAACCAGCTCATAGTCATCCAGTTGATCGTCGATATCGTCCAGCAGGCGCCATTCGCCACGCTGACTGGCCAGCCAGCGCCCGAACGATTCCAGGTGCATCGTTAGATGCCAGCGGCCTTCGCCCACTGGGCAACACAGCCCGTTGGAAGGCATCGCCTCGAATAGCAGCTCGAATTCCGTATCCGTGCCGGCAGATGAGATTGTCGTACCGAACTGGCTGCGGTAACGGAAGGCTTCGCCGATGTAGGCTTCGGCCGGCGCTTCTTCCAGCAGGTAGGCCCGCAAGACGTTCAACAGCTCAGCAGTCGGCTGCGCCGCTGGGTGAGTTTCCGGCACATGCGGGGTGAACAGTTCGCGCGCCATGCCCAGCAACACCAGACCACTCACGCGGTGATCCACCCCCAACAGGCACTCGATCATGTCCAGCAAGGCCTTGCCCGACAACTGCGACCGCAATTCAAGGTAGTCGGCTTCAGCCGGCAAGGCCTTGATAAATTCAACGGTGGCGGCGGGATTGCCAAAGGGGTCGCAAGTCCCCTTCGACATGACCTTCAAAAACAAGAAGAACCATTCGTTCTGTTGCGCCAGTTTCAAAAGCGCCTTGACATCGACGCGCAGGGATTTCAGAGATTCCATGATGATTCCTTTACAAAGTACTACGTTGAAAAAACTGTTTATTCGACGATCTCGCCGTCCTTGATGCCGAGCAGCACGGCCACCTTGTGGGCGTCGCCCCGCTCGCATTTCTTGTAACCGCCAAGCACCTGATAAACCGTGCCTGGAGAAACCTTGTTATCCCGCGCCCAGGACACAATGCTTTTACCCACCCTGCGGAACTCATCGCGGGCCTCAGCCGGGGTCTTTAATTGGCGTTTTGTACCCATTCGTCTATCCTTGTTTGAACTTGAATGAATTTGTATTTGTTGGGTGGATTATGGGAACCGTTTGGTTCCTTGTCAACACGTTTTGGAACCATATGCACTCCTACGGGGAAAAAATTCGCGAAGAAAGGGAACGGTTGGGGCTATCTCAGACCGAGTTCGGTGACGCTATGGGGGTCACAAAGAAGACTCAGGGGCTATACGAGCGGGGCGAACGGGAACCGGATGGTTCCTATTTCCAGGCTGCGGCTGCGGCAGGGTGTGATGTGCTTTACATCCTGACCGGTCGAAGAGAACCGAAAGTGGGGGCAAGGTCACCGTTTGACGACGTGGCATCCCTCGCCCTGGAGGCCGTCCAGGAGTGGCAGATCGAGGCGGGACAAACCCTGCCTATCGACCGTTTTTTACGTGCCATCGAGCTGCTCATCGAGCTGGCCGACGGCGAGCCACAACAGGTCAAAAAACACGCCGCCAGCGTGCTCAGACTAGCCGCTTGAAGGCCTTAGAAACAAGGCGCCAAGTGGACGAAACCCCCAATATTAGTTTCGTCCACTTATATAAAAATCAATTACTTATACTTTCGTCCACTTTCATTGAAGTGGACGAAAGTCGTATGGGGTTTCGTCCACTTGGCCGGGGTATTCCGGCTGGCCGCTTGACGCCCCACCGCTGGCCGGCCGGTTTATTCCATTGTATTCTGACGAAGTGAGGTAAACCCCTCCATGGAGTTAACCTCACTTGTTTACGAATCAATAACTTGGGGTTTACCTCGGTTTGCGCGAAGTGAGGTAAACCCCAGGGGAGTTAACCTCACTTCGTCTAGGGAGAAAACAATGACCGACCGCGCCTCGAAAATCGCCGAGCTGAAAGCCTTGTTTCCGGCCGCAAAAAAGCCGCGCGCCCCTCGCCAGAAGCCCGCTGCGGCGGGCAATACCATCATCGTCAATGGCGACGGCGTGGCGGCTCACCAGATCGCCGGCGGCGACATCCACAACCACGTCAATGAAAAGAAGGTCGTCAAAAACGAGGTCGTGCGCGGCCCGGGCTATATCTCATCCGCTGGCGCGCGCAAGATTCAGGGGCGAATCACCACGCTGGTCAATATGGATGTTGCGGCCAATGAGGCGGGTGGCGATAAAGCCAAGCTCTATGCCCGCTGGCACACCAAGCTGAAGAACCAGTTCGGCGTACCGTCCTACCTCGAAATACCGGCCGCCCAGGAACAGCAGGCCATTGACTGGCTGCAGACCCAGAAAGTCATGCGCCGCCCGAAGATTCGTCGCGCCGACAATGACATGTGGAGAAATGACCTTTACAGCGGCATTTGGGCCAGAACAACCCAGATAAAAAAATCAAAAGCCGACGTCTATCAGCTCGTGTTTGAGCGCTACGGCAAAAAAGTGATTTCCTTGAAAAGCCTGGGCGAGCGCGACTTGAAAGACCTCAACGCCTACATTTTGCGCACCTGGAAGGTCAGCTGATTTTTAGCCGTCAACGCAAAACGGGCCAGGGAGAAACCCCGGCCCGTTAGTTTTTTTCCGCCCTGTTCAAACCCGCCCGTTTTGCTAACGGTTTCGTGTCAAATAAAACGCTGTTTTGTCCATTATTTGAGCATTTGCGGCCAAAACCGTCGCAAATAGGTGGCGCCGTTTTTTCCCACCCGCGCCGCCGTAAACCCTCTGTCCCACAGGCTTTCGGCCTATCCCACAGTATCCCGGTCGTTTTCCCGGTCCGTGTCAAATGAACAGCTCCCCCACATAGGCGATCAGGTGGGCGTTATAGTTGCCGACGGC
>CBFIGQ010000018.1:0-2222 GCA_965662335.1 Minisyncoccia bacterium | reverse complement strand
CATTCGTGCAGGTCGGAACTTACCCGACAAGGAATTTCGCTACCTTAGGACCGTTATAGTTACGGCCGCCGTTTACCGGGGCTTCAATTCAGAGCTTCGCCGAAGCTAACCCCTCCTCTTAACCTTCCGGCACCGGGCAGGCGTCAGGCCATATACTTCGTCTTACGACTTAGCATAGCCCTATGTTTTTAGTAAACAGTCGCCACCGCCATTTTTCTGCGACCACTCTCAGCTCACAAAGTAAATAAGCTCACCAAGAATGGCACCCCTTCTCCCGAAGTTACGGGGTCATTTTGCCGAATTCCTTAACCAGAGTTCTCTCAAGCGCCTTGGATTACTCATCCCACCCACCTGTGTTGGTTTGCGGTACGGTTTCACTTACGTCTCGTTTAGAAGCTTTTCTCGGCAGCATGGGCTCAATCACTTCAGACTTGCGTCACGTCATCGTTTCTCAGGATAAAGATTCACGGATTTGCCTATGAATCATCCCTACAAACTTGAACCATCTATTCCAACAGATGGATGACCTACCCTCCTGCGTCCCTCCGTCACTCAAACGACGTAAACAAAGTACAGGAATATTAACCTGTTTCCCATCAGTTACGCTTTTCAGCCTCACCTTAGGGACCGACTAACCCTGGGAAGATTAACTTTACCCAGGAAACCTCGGGTTTACGGCGAACGGGTTTCTCACCCGTTTTATCGTTACTCATGCCAGCATTATCACTCCTCTTCTGTCCAGCAAACCTTCCGATTTACCTTCATCCTAAAAGAGGACGCTCCCCTACCGATCGAAGATCAAGTCTTCAATCCCATGGCTTCGGTATCATACTTAGCCCCGTTACATTTTCGGCGCAGAACTACTAGACCAGTGAGCTATTACGCTTTCTTTTAAGGATGGCTGCTTCTAAGCCAACCTCCTGGCTGTCTTAACGGTTCCACTTCCTTTCCCACTTAGTATGATTTAGGGACCTTAGCCGATGGTCTGGGCTGTTTCCCTTTCGACCACGGACCTTCTCACCCGCAGTCTGACTCCCAAGCTCTCAATTAACGGTATTCGGAGTTTGATAGGGTTTGGTAGTCTGGTAAGACCCCTAGCCCTGTCAGTGCTCTACCTCCGTTAATAAACGCCTGAGGCTATACCTCAATATATTTCGGGGAGAACCAGCTATCACCGGGTTTGATTGGCCTTTCACCCCTATCCACAAGTCATCCAAGCAATTTTCAACTTACAATGGTTCGGCCCTCCACTTGATTTTACTCAAGCTTCAGCCTGCTCATGGATAGATCACCCGGCTTCGGGTCTAATCCGCAATACTTTGGTCGCCCTATTAAGACTCGCTTTCGCTACGGCTACACATAAATGCTTAACCTTGCATTACAGATTAACTCGCTGGCCCATTATGCAAAAGGCACGCTCTCACACAACAAGTGTGCTCGAACTGCTTGTAGGCAATTGGTTTCAGGTTCTATTGCACTCCCCTAACAGGGGTTCTTTTCACCTTTCCCTCACGGTACTAGTTCGCTATCGGTCGTCAGGTAGTATTTAGCCTTGGAAGATGGTCCTCCCAGATTCAAACGGGATTTCTCGTGTCCCGCCCTACTCAGGTACTCCATGTGCCGTTTTCGATTTCGCATACAGGACTGTCACCCTCTATGGTAAGCCTTTCCAGACTCTTCTGCTATCTAATCACTGGATCACGTATTGGAGCCCTACAACCCCACATGGTCGAAACCATATGGTTTGGGCTAATCCCCGTTCGCTCGCCGCTACTTGGGGAATCTCTATTGATTTATATTCCTCCGGGTACTGAGATGTTTCACTTCCCCGGGTTAGCTCTCATAGACCTATGTATTCAGTCTAGAGTGACTGGGCATTACCCCAGACGGGTTTCCCCATTCGGAAATCTTCGGGTCAAAGCCTGTTTGACGGCTCACCGAAGCATATCGCAGCCTTCCACGTCCTTCTTCGCCTCCTGACACCAAGGCATCCACCAATTGCCCTTAATATCTTATTCTATTGCAAATCGCTCTATTTATCTGTCAATGATCAGCTAAAACCTGTTTTAAGTTTTAGGTTTTAAGTTTTAGGTACAAGACCTAAAAACTAAAACCTAACTCATAAAACATCTCTTCTGAATCTTCAAAGAACATGCCCGGAGGCAGTTGTACAGACAAGGCATGCCTTGTCTCTACCTAAATCCTAAATCCTAAAACCTAAA
>CBFIGQ010000017.1:0-1588 GCA_965662335.1 Minisyncoccia bacterium | reverse complement strand
ATAGCTTGTACTGCTTCGTACAAACGTGCGTCTTCACCTTCATTTTTACAAGGCCACATCCAATTGGCAGATAATGATACAGATTCTAGGCCATCTTTTAATGGAGCCCACATAATGTTAGTAAGTGCTTCTGTAATACTGTTTCTACTTCCAGCTACAGGATCAATTAATCCAGAGATAGGAGAGTGTCCAATGGACGTAGCAATCCCTTCTACACCATTATAATCCAAAGCCATTACACCCATATTATTTAATGGGATTTGTAATGGACCAACACATTGTTGTTTGGCAACTTTACCACCAACACAACGGTCTACTTTATTTGTTAACCAATCTTTACATGCTACAGCTTCAAGTTGTAATACTTGGTCTAGATAATCGTAAAATAAATTTGGGTCATAAGAGACACCACCATAATTTCTGTCAATTGTGGTATCTGTCATTATTGTTTTTGGAGAGCTTCCAAACATATCCTCTAAAGCTAAATCCATTGGTGTATCACCTTTGGTTTTAGATTTAAATGTAAATCTATTGTTTTCTGTTACGTCACCAACAGTATAAATCGGAGAACGTTCTCTTTCTGCAATTCTGTTTAAATGATCTAAATGCTTTTCGGCAATAACTAATCCCATTCGTTCTTGAGATTCGTTACCAATAATTTCTTTAGCAGAAAGGGTTGGGTCACCAACAGGTAAGGCATCTAAATCTATAGTTCCACCTGTGTCTTCAACTAATTCTGATAAGCAGTTTAAGTGTCCACCTGCACCATGATCATGGATAGAGACTATAAAATTCTCGTCACTTTCTACCATTCCACGTACAGCATTGGCAGCACGTTTTTGCATTTCTGGGTTAGAACGTTGTACAGCATTAAGCTCTATACCAGAAGCAAACTCTCCTGTATCTGCAGAGGATACTGCAGCTCCACCCATTCCAATACGATAGTTCTCTCCACCTAATATTACAATTCTATCACCTTTTTTAGGTGTATCTTTTAAAGCTTGATCTGCTTTACCGTAACCAATACCTCCTGCTTGCATGATTACTTTATCGTAACCAATTTTTCTGTTGGTTCTTTTTTCACCATTAATAATCGTGCTTTTTGCTTCGTCGTGTTCAAACGTTAAGACAGATCCACAAATTAAAGGTTGCCCAAACTTGTTACCAAAGTCTGATGCACCATTACTAGCTTTTATTAAAATATCCATTGGTGTTTGGTATAGCCAAGGACGTGCTTCCATAGCTTGTTCCCATGGTCTATTTTCTTCCAATCTAGAATAAGAAGTCATGTAAACAGCAGTTCCTGCTAATGGTAAGGATCCTTGTCCACCAGCTAATCTGTCTCTAATTTCTCCTCCAGATCCTGTTGCAGCTCCATTAAATGGCTCTACGGTTGTTGGAAAGTTATGTGTTTCCGCTTTAAGCGAAATAACAGAGTCGTAATCTTTTTTTACATAGAAATCAGGAACGTCTGCACGTTTAGGTGCAAACTGCTCTACTTTAGGACCTTTTATAAAAGCAACATTATCTTTATATGCCGAAACGATAGTGTTTGGATTTTGCTTGGAGGTTTCTTTAATTAGTTTAA
>CBFIGQ010000016.1:0-9552 GCA_965662335.1 Minisyncoccia bacterium | reverse complement strand
GCGCCACCGCCTGCTGCACCTGATGCCCAGGCAGGAACGCTAGCAGCAGCCGCCGCATCTGCACCAGTGATTCCCAATGCCGCACTGGCTAACTGCGAATCCATAGCTGCGCTGAAGCCACCCATGGCGCCACCACCTGCGCCACCGCCTGCGCCACCCATAGCACCGTAGCCACCCAGCATTGCGCCTGCACCTGCAGCTAGCAGTGGTGCTCCTAATGCAATGATAGCCCCGGTATTTGCCTTCTTCTTGTTGGCGTCTACTGCCTTCTGATGGAGCGCATCATACTCCGCTCGTTGTTGCGGGGTTAGCGTATTAAGCCAACTTTGCCCCGTTTCTATATTATACTTCCACCGCGCAGCTAGTGCATCATTATAATCTGCTGGTTGCGCGTAAGGATTCTTAGCAAAGTAATCCTTCATTGACTTCGCATAGTCGTCGTACGTCATTATAGCGTCCCTCCTGACACGTAGCTAAAGTCAGTGCTTATCCAAAGTGTTTCTGAAGCCGCGGTTACTGTCAATGAAAGTGCTACAGAGACCCCAATGCCTTGCGCCTGAATCCAGGAACGCTTAAGCTGCTTAGATTCATCCCAAACACTAGAGTCCCAAACACTAGAGTCCCAAACACCTTTTTCGGGGCTTGGCGTTGGCGAATCAGGTATAACAAGTGCTCCGCTTTCAAAGTCGTACGTAACTTTAGAGTTAAACCCTAGCTTATTACTCTGCGCAAAGTTTACCCGATACATACCGACTTGTTTCTGCGCACCAGGAGAATCTAGGTACGAATACGCTTGCTGACAAGAAGCTACGATGCCGGTGCCACCGGTGCCGTCTAGCGCGACATTATCCTTATTACCGGTGAACGCTTTGCACACAGTACCGACGCGGCTGCCAAAGAAAACTTCGCTTTGTAATGCGCCCCAGGTTATCGCATCGAGTCCTTTAAGTGTAGCCCACGCATTATTCACCCTATTAAAAACATACTGCATATTAGCATCGCCGAGCTGTGGCGCATTACAAAGCAGCATGTTTTCTTGCGGTATACTGCTTAGCTCCCAGAAATAGCCGTTGCCTATTTTACGCAAATGCTCTGTAAATAACTGCTGTATTTTACTAGTAACTACGGTTGAAGTACCTTGTTTAACATCTGCAGATATGAGTAGCGCAGACATAGATATAAGACCCTGCATAGTCAGGATTAACAAGTCTCCGCCTACTTTTACAGAACCTTTATTAAATAGACCAACAGGAATGCCAATATCGAATACCCCCACCAGCTGCCACGTGGCACTACTAGTGGGATCTATACCTTTATACACTATCGCAAAACCAGATGCAGAAACCGCAACCAGATGATCTGTAGCGCCATCACCAGCGTCAAGCGTCCAAGTAGCTATGTATCGTAGCGGTCCGGACCGTGGCATCAAGGGGCCGAAATCGAAGCCATTCGCTACCCCATATAACGCATCCAAAGGAAGGTAGTAAGCTTTGCTAGAATCCTTTACCGTTGCCCAGATCCTATGTTGGTAAACTGTAACTGAAACGACTGTTTTTGGGTCTACGTTTTTCCAAGTGTACGCCGTGACACCATCCCCTGCCGAGATTCTGTGTACGCCGGTGTCATTGTAGACGATCGCATCATCAAAACCATTCACGCAAATCAAATGCTGCCCTGCGGCATTTCCCATGCCTACGGCTGTCCACGTTGTAGTAGTTAGACCTGTAAGAAGTGGCGTTGTAACGACACCACCATAGGTGACGTCGTACATCTTTGTACCTGCAAATGCAAATAACTTATTGCTACCACCAGTCCAGGTAAGCAGAGATTCTACTCTATAAGGGGTTTCAGGCAATGTTGCATATACCTGGTACCCACGACGAACGCCTAGTCCGTAAGGCTGAATCCAAAAGTTTTCTAGCTTAATCGCGTCAGTGGGTGGCATGTCCACTAGGGAATCCCGCGCGTTCAAGCCGCCTGTGGGTGCAGGCAGCGTTAGCAGCTTGCTACTACCCTTTTGACTTGGCGTGGCAAACATTACGGACCCACATTCCACGAACCGTCTGGTATAGACCAGGGTCCAATATATCCTACCGAGTTGCTTTTAGGCGCCAACGACAGTATTTTGGCACCTTTGTCGCGACCTGTCAATGCATTGAAGACTCTCATGAAGTCTCCGTTCACTCCAGCCGTGACAAAACCCTTCAGCTCGTAGAACTTAAACTTTACAAATTTTATTAGCAGCCATGGATCATACTGCAGCACATCAGTATCTGCAGTAATCATATCCTGTAGGGTGTCTGCGATAGTCAAAACCCAGTTACTCTGGACATATTCCATAGCAAGTGTGGTAGATACGCCAGGCGCCGGAAGTATTTTGAATTGATTACCCTGGATACGGTAGCGAAGGCTGGGAAGTGTAGCCAGATTAGAACTGCGCAGCCAAGCCCATTCCTGTGGCGACTGCGGACCAAGTAGCGGCCAGTGATTAGACCTATCCCACTGGGTTTGGTCTAGGAAGTAGTTATAGTCACTTGGAAGTGGGTAGTCCGTTACATCCACCGTGGTCACGAGAATCCATTCTTTTAAGAACTGTTCCCATGGGTAATACAGCTGTAACTCGTTACCTGCAGAGTTAAGCAGCGACAGGAGTTGTACAGATTGGACATCCGCAAGCGAGGTAGTCGAAGTTACGGCGGGGAGCCCAAGCTCCCCGGCTACTTGATTTAATACCCGTAACGCTGTCCAGTATTGTGCCATTGCTACGCCTTTGCAGGTACTTCAGGTACACGCGCTTTCTTTTCTGCCGCCGCCGCAAGAGCTTCGATTTGCTTCTGCATCGTGGCGATCTGGTCGTCGCGCTTCTCAAGCTCTGCCTGCAACTTCAACATCGGAGCTGCATCTTTGGCAAATTCTAGGTACGCCTGTGCACGCTGCTTCATGGCATGATGTCCCATGAATGCTTGCGACTGTTGGTCAGGCATCCCTGCGAGCTGCTCCACTGTACGGCAATTCAACGCGTTAAGCTCTAGGATTTGCGAGGGCGTCATCCAGACAAGCGCAGACAACGGCGTACCGATCTCTACGGCCGCCTGCCCTGATTTGAATTGCGCATACTGCCGCGCGAAACGTCGACGGTAGCCATCGTCCACTAGATTAGACACCGTATTCTTCGAACCCGGCATCATAATCTCAATTACTTCTTCATCTTTATAGATGGGGCGACCCTGCTGGATAGACTCGTACTCACAATGCGTGGGCACAACAGAGAACCTGACAAGGAGCCGCTTATCGGCCTCGGCTTGTTGGTTATCTTCGAAATCCATTGCAAAGTCGGCGGTAGCGGTGGACATTTCTGTTCCTTAGGGTTAATTAAACTACGAAGACCCAGAAAAATGAATTAATGGGAATGACTAGACCGGTGGGATTACCAGTTTTATAAGCACCACCGGTAGCTGCGGTAGCGACGCCACCTGCGCTTACTGCGCAGGTTTGATCTGCCGAAACAGTTAGCGCAGCAGTATTTTTAACAAGACGTGCATCTTTACCAGCTGCTGCGCCCGAATTACTTGCAACTACAATGCCACCCGCTACAGCAAAATCTTCATCTACAGGGTTATAGCTCCAGTAGCCCGTGCCATTGACCCCAACGTAACCACCGTAGGCATCTGGCCCAGATGGACCTCCGCTATTTTGAGCGTATACCCCGATGAACGGCACCTTGCTCGTATTGGCAACACCAACTTGTGCTGCGAGATTTCCTTGGCTCATAGACTTCTCCTTGAAGGGTGGGGCCGGCTGTAAGTTACGTCCAGCGGTTAGGCCCTTTCGGCCCCAATTTGCTTAGGTGTTATCCATGCGACCTTGGAACTGCAAGCCCGAGGCCGTCATGTTACCAGCCCAGGCCAGGATTTGCACGGACGCATCCTGGTTGACCGAGTAGCGCTGGCCCGGGGAAAGCGGAACCATATTACGGGCTGCGTGTGGGCGGTAGAACAAATACTTCGTGTTGAGGAAGTACGCACTGGTACTAGGGACAGACGTAGGCGCAGTGCCTGGCGCACCAGTGCTGGACCAGTTGATCTGCATGGCACCGTCAAGCACAACATCGGCATCCATAAACTTAATGGACATGAACCCGAGTTTTGCCGTGTCGGTACCAGTAAACCGTTGCTGCGCTTGCAAAGAAGCTAGGTAGAACGACCAGGTATTGTTATCAACCATGATCAGGTCTGGGCGATCATTACCACGAACAAGTGACGACCACATGCGGTTGAAGTACGTCTGAACGTTACTCGCCGACATCACCGCACCACCAGTGGTAGCACAACGGAAGTACTGGTTTCTCCAGAATTGCCACGTGGCGCGGTTAATGCCACCGACCGTGCCCGAAGCGGGGGTGGTAGATACCTGCTGCAGCAAGCCGTCGATTTGCTTACCACCTGCGGCGCTGCCATCCGAGTAAAGTCCGGATGCAATCAGGTTAGCCATCGAAGCCTCGGCGACTTCCATGCGGGAGTCGATCAAGTCAATGATGCGTTCCTTACCAGCATTCTGAAGCTGTTCAAGACCGCTGATGGTAACCGGGCAAGCAGCTTGCTTGATCGAGTACTCTGCGGAGCTGAGCACGTCTTGTGCTGCGATGGGGAGCGCTTCGTAACCGGCGTACCAACCTGCATTACCGTTAGAAGCAAATGAGAGCTCTTGAAAAATGGACGAGCCACCAGAGAACGTCTTGATGTTGCCGCGCTGCTTAAGGCGCATGAGCAAGGCGTTGTTCGAGGTAACGTTATCCGCAATTGTACCAGTACGTGACTGGATCGTAGTAGCGATGACGTCGCTTACGTTAGGAAAAGCCATTATAGATCCTTTAGATGTTTACGAAAGCTAGGTTTGTGTCCACTAAAAAAGATGCTTCTCCGAGGATGCGGTTGCTACCTTCCTCCGATATCATCAAACGCGGCTTCAATAGCAGCACGTCGGTCTCGTAAAGGTTTTCCGCTAAGTGGGCCACTGGGCGCGCCGCTTACCGATGAAGACGCTCGCAAAGCTTGCTGAGCTTTGGCATTAGCCTTCGCTGCTTGCTTTGTTTGCGCCTGTGCCATCGAAGCTTGCTCGACTACCTGGCTAATAGCTGGATCCATCGCTACAGCACGATTATACGCTGTTTTCAGATCAATTGACACACCTCGCCTTGCCATAATTTCGACAATATCTGCCATAGATTCACGGACAGCCTCGAAATGCGGATAGGTTGCAGTATCCTGTGCCATCTGCTCAACTGTAGCCTGCACCTGCGCAACACCTTGTTGTTGTGCTTGTTGCTCACGTTGTTGCTGTATAGACATGTACTGCTGGAACGGTGCAAGCCGCTCCTGAAGTAACTGTTCTACGCGACTTCCTACAGGGTCTGCGACAGGCGCACCCGCCAGGGCAGAGTCTAGCGCTTGGATGTCAACGCCGTAGTCGGTAATCAGCTTAGCAAGGTATTGCGCTTTCTGCGCTGCACCTCCAGTAGCCAGCAAATGGTCTGCAGCAAGCAGGTTCTGAATTGCCTTTACCGGATTTCCAACCTGCTGAATCCGCGCCATGTAGGGCTGAATTGCCTGGTTGATCTGCGTAGAGAAATGCCTTGCGCTAGCTGAATCATTCAAGACACGCGTGGTTTCATGCTCTCGACGAAGCACCTCTTGGCGGATGTCAGGATCAAGCTTGTCCCATTTCGCTTTCTGCGCGGGTTTCCAAGCTTGCGGAGCTCGCTCAACATTTACAGGCTTTTCAACAACCTCTGGTTTTTCCCCTTCTGGTTCGTCCGTCGCGAGTTTTTCAGTTTCGACAGCCGTTTCAGCATCGGACGCTTCTGGTGTCGCGACGGCCTCCTTTGGCTCCGATACGGCATCTTCTGCGTTCGTTAATTCGATCGCAATCTGATCGACGGACTCCTCGACGTCGAGTCCCGACTCGCTAGCGTCAAACGCTGCTTCTAGGGTGGCCCTTCTATCTGTTACCATTTGATTACCTATAGTATTTGTTTACTTCGTTGATAATGACTTGCTTGCGATGTTCCGCAGAAGCACGTCGCTGTTCCGGTGATCTTTGGTCGGAATTCATTTGGAGCGTGGGTAAACCTTTCAACTCCAAGTTCGGTACAACATCATGTCGTGCATTGTGCTCGCGCATCCCAGCTCTACCTGAATATAGTTTGCCATCAATGGGGGAGATGAAATCTGGCTGATCTGGCAAGAATACAACACCGCCACCTACATGTTCACTGTAGAATCGATCTTTTGGAACAAGCTTCTTTGTCTCGCGGTCAAAGACCCAACTAGATCTAGTCATTTTGGCAGCCTCTTGTAGGTCCATCCATTACGCACCTTGCAAATCGTAGATGCAGTAACTCCAAACTTATCTGCAAGAACCCCTGCAGATAAAACCCCATTACGAATCACTTCCACCTGACTTGGTGTTAGCTTGTGCTTTTGATTTGATTTGTGCTTGAGCATGCGCGGTCTCCAGTTTAACTTCGGCCTGTTTCTCTGCGGAAAGCAGCTTCAAACGTTCCATCAGCAATGCGAAGTGCATTTCCATTTCTTGGCGCTGCTGATCCATTGCGAGTTGTTGACGCTCTGCAGCAAGTTCTATTTGGGCCTTCTGCTGCTCAAGGGCGGCCTCAAACTGTAGCCGCTGCATTTCCATAGCATTCCGCTGCTGTTCAGCTTGCTGCTCCTGTTGAGCTTTCTGCTGGTCCAGTTGCGCTTGCTGTTGCATGCGTACCTGCTCAGCTTTTGCCTTGATCTCTTCCGGTGACGGTGGGGGAGGTGGGGGTGGCGCTTTGGCAGCTTGCTCAAGCATGTGCAGTTCTTTGTCGAGCATGCCCTCGATGTCATCTGCGTTCTTGAATCCTGCGAGCGCCCACCGCAAGATGGTAATCATCAATGTGGCAGACTTCGGTGCCTGCTGTATCATAGGCAGCATACCTTGCATGTACTTGCTGATCGTGGTCAGCATCTCCATACGATCCTGCTTTTCCATGGCGTAATCTGCTTGCGCCAAGGTATCTGCATTTATGGTAACCCGCCATTCAAAGCTGTCTGCATCCTGTAGGAGCTGCATGGCCTTCGTTACAAACTCGCCATTGCCGGTGGCAAAGATGTTCGACTTCTCGATTAGCCTCATGGGTTCAAAATGCTTGACCATCAACTCAGCCTTAATACTCATGAGTTCTGCGGCAAACCGCGCTACCTCATCCTGGAGCTTCTTGATCCGTACAGAGACAAACTGTGCTTTGATCTGCTGGGCACCCAGAGTTTCCGAGGCTTTGCTAGCGCCCCGTACGATGTCCGCGATACCTGTGAGCTCGTAGATTTGTCCTTTGATAACTTCGCGCGCCATATTGAGTTGCTGGAGCGCCTGGACAACTGATTCAAGGGGAAGCCAGTCAATTGCACCCTTAAGCCCACCTTTCTCGGCGAACATGGCCCAACTTTCTACAGGGATAAGCTGGTTATCGTTCCCCTCTGTGAGCATGCGTTGTACAC
Source organism: Minisyncoccia bacterium (assembly GCA_965662335.1). Lineage (GTDB taxonomy): Bacteria > Patescibacteriota > Minisyncoccia > Phycocordibacterales > UBA9973 > UBA4124. The sequence goes on along the minus strand of CBFIGQ010000016.1, from coordinate 2,014 downwards.
CACCTGCCGCTTGGTCATATACACCAACTACCTTGCATGCTTTCACCAATGACGAGATACGGTTGTTGATTGTATCCAGTTCAGAGTACTGATCCTGGAGCATATAGTAATCCGGGCGCGGCGTGGTGTTCGACGTGCTCAGGTTTGCTAGCATAGGCATCGGGCACGGCTCAAAGCCCCTAAGCCCTAGGAAATCATCCTGCTCGTCAAGGAGGGTTTCAGCGCCCTTTACGTACCAGATTACTTTACGCGTAGTGCGATCCCAGATCTCGTAGACCTTTGCCTTTTTCAGAATATCTTCTTTTGGCGTGGACGAGTTTATGATGCCCTTGTTGACGTTGCTTGTTTCAAGCGGGCAGGCGCGTCCCTTTTTCTCACCAAAACGCTCTACGAGTTCTTCCCGCAGCATATACGCAACACGTCCTGTCCAACGACGTTCTTCCCAAACCCTGCAGGGTGACCACAAGAAGTCTTCCCAGAACACGTAGTCAATAACAATGCGCTGGTCGTCGATTTGTTTCAGCAGGTTCCCATCGTTTGGCTCGTCCACGTCATTGCCAGGCATAGGTGGGACGGAAATCTCTGAAGTATCTGTTTCAAGGCGCACCCATGCTTGCGCAAGACCTGATACAAGACGGTCTTGCACGCAATGTCTCATAACGCTATCGAAATGATCATTGGGATCATCGAGGTCCTGTGTAATACAACGCTGGATGATAAGCGCGGCGACTCGGGCCTCATCATCCTCGTAGTCTAGGTACTTCCGAGATACGACGGGTTTCGGTAATTGTGCGTAGAGCGCTGACTCAAGTATGTTGGTATTGGCGTAGAAGATATTAAACCACTTGGAATCTGCCTGAAGCGCGTCTCGCTCATCCAAGAATCTGCGCGTAACCTTACGCGCGCGCTCATGGAACTTCTTCAGTTCTTTCTCAGCAGCCTCAATCTCGCGGCCCCACAGCTGCACAGGCGTGAGCTTGCTCGGATCTTCGATCGTTCCAGTTTCTTGGTTCATGTAATACGCCTTATGCCCATGCGGCGGGCTTCGTTATCTTCGAAGAGATTCGCCAGGTTAAACTCTGACGGAAGCTCTCGTGATCCAGTTAGTTCTTTGCTTTTTGGTGCAAAGCCCATTACACCTGCGGCTACCGCTACGTAGCGTAGCGCATCGCAGTAGTCCGAGGCCCAATCATGTAGTGGGACATCGCTAAAGATTAAGAGATTATCGTTCCATTGCCTTCTATATGCTTTCATTGCTTCGAGCAAATCGCCCGTAGCACCTTCATCAATGTACATCTGTGGGAACAACCGTCTTACCGCTGCGATGCCGTCTCTAACTTTATGATTCGGTACGATGTTAGGTCGTAGATCCGCCTTCAAAAACTGTTCTACGATGCTCTTCCCAGTTTGCAGGTTTTTTGCCCGCGCATCGTGGGGGAGCCACACTTCACCTAAATCCCCCTCAAACTGGTGTATCCGTTCGATATGATGGTAGATATCTGCGCCCTGCGTGGCCTCGCAGGCAATAAGCCTAAGACTTCCATCCTTCCCTATTTGGAACCAAATACAAACAGTTGAATCAGTGAACCCGAGGTCGAAAGCACAGTGAGTAAGAAGAGAAGGATCATACAGTCCACTAGCAAGGCACCGGCCTTCCGCAAATAGTAGATTAACTTCGGAGGCATAGATGGCTCCCTTCAGCGCAGAATCAAATGAGCACTCATACTCTTGCGCAAACTCCTCCGGGTCCATGTCCCGTTTCAGCGCCTCGAGCTCGCTATTCGGGATGATGCCCGACGAGCTTGCTTTAAGAGTTAAACTGTACCACTCCTCTGGACTTTTCTTTGCCTGTTGGATGATGTCGTAGAATAGGTTCTTACCGCGGGGGGTTGATGCGAAGATCGCCCATCCGTTCCGATCTGATAAAGCTGGTCGTATAACCTGGGAGAACACTGAGGGCTTGAAGAGCGCATATTCATCCGGTACACACCCGTCAAGATACATACCGCGTAGT
>CBFIGQ010000015.1:0-4925 GCA_965662335.1 Minisyncoccia bacterium | reverse complement strand
ACGAGAGCTGCGCCAGGCGGTGCGCGTGCTTCCATTCTCGTCACGATTTAAGGTGTATATCATCGATGAGGTGCACATGCTTTCAAAGGATGCGTTTAACGCACTCCTCAAGACTCTCGAAGAGCCACCAGCGCATGTGATTTTTATATTGGCAACGACTGAGCTCGACAAGGTGCCGCAGACTATTCTTTCACGTTGCCAGGTATTTTCATTCCGCAAGCCATCTGAAAAGGTGCTCGCCGACGTCGTGCGCGATATTGCAAAAGAGGAATCATATACCATTGACTCAGAAGCAGCGTCGCTTGTAGCATTTCTTGGAGACGGCTCATTTCGTGACACCTTTTCGATTTTGCAAAAGATCTTTTCTGCAGCCCCAGCGCGTACGATCACTCGCGAACTTGTCGAGTCTATCACTGGCGCGCCATCGCTCTCGGTGATTCGTGATCTATACACCGCACTTCTATCAAAGGATATGGATATGGCGTACCGCACGCTTGCACATGCATACGAGCACCACACTGACATGATGCTCCTGTGTCAGCTTCTTTTAGAAACAATGCGCCGCTCACTCATGTACCGATACAGCCCGAGCATGCGCGAGACTATCGAGAGCCAGTACTCCGAGGAGTATGTTGAGATCATCAAACAAGGGGCAGTAGAGAGCACCGATGTGATCTCAAGCCGCGGTATTGTGGCGCTCCTTTCTGCGGTAGAGCGCACGAGTTATGCTGCAGTTGCTACGCTCCCACTTGAGCTCGCATTCCTTGAGATGATAGGGGTAGAAGCTTCCAAAGCCTAGCTAAATATGGTATAAAATCCGCACACAACATTGGGGTGTCGTCTAATGGTAGGACATCAGGTTTTGGTCCTGAGTATTGAGGTTCGAGTCCTTGCACCCCAGCTATCTCGAGATAGGTTATCCCGCACGAGTTGCGTCGATCCTAGCGAGAAAACTACTCCGTAAATGCATACCCGCTGAGAGCGGTAATCAGAACTAAAAAGCGCCCATGTGGGTGCTTTTTAGTTTGAAATGGAAAGCTATCGCTCATATGGTATTTCTGCTAGAATACGCCCAGGCATCGCTTGACTACACAAAATATGATTATGTAGTAAGTGAGGTATATATGGAAGGTGATAAACACAAACATCTAGATTTTATACAGATAGTGATTACCAGAATGGCAGTTAACTCCTTTCTGATAAAAGGATGGGTGGTAACACTTACCGCTGCGATTTTTGCGTTATCCGCAAAAGATGCAAATACCAAGTACATTTTGTTTGCCTATTTCCCAATTTTCATCTTCTGGATTTTGGACGGCTACTATCTCTATCAAGAAAGACTGTATCGTAGCTTGTACAATTTTGTGAGAAAGTTGAACGACGACAAAATTGATTTTTGTCTAGATGCTACGAAATACAAAGATGGAAAGAAAAATAACTGGCCGATGAGAATGATAAGTGCAAAACGGAGTCCTGATGGCAACTGGTGACGCTCCATGAGAGACAAATACATGATGCGCTGTTTTCGCATTTGAAGTGCGAGCTGTACTGATGTCTTGCTCATACCCAAGTAGTCCGCAACTTCATGGTTGGTGACGAGCCCCATACTATTCTTGATACGCTCCAGTGCATCCGATCGTTCGAGTGCGTTCCATGCGCGGCGATTGTTCTGCATTTCATACCGACGAGTCTCAAACTCTCCCTCGGGCATTTTGGGGTATATGCGACACGGGATGACTTTTAATCCAAGCCCCTGCGCGCAAATATAGCGACGGTGTCCGTCCATGATGATGTATCGGTTTTCGGATATTTCGCTCACTTTCAACGGCTCTTCAATCCCATATTTCTCGATCGACTTCTTGAGCTTGTTTTTCTCGCCCTCGGTGCCGAAATCTTTTCGGGGTTGATTTGGGTCGCGTTCGACTTGGTTCATAGGGAGCTCGGTGAAGATGAATTTATGTTTGATCATATTTTAAATGTACGTGTTAATTGTTAAGCCGAGAACTGAAAACCTTAAGCTTCAGCAACAGTACAGGGCATGTGTAGTATGTGCTTATTTACCTCGTATTGTGCGGGGGAAATCTCCCTGATGGTAGGAGGGAAAGTCCTCAATCTTCATATTTGACTATTTCGTCCATATATGCTATAATGCTTACAAACATTAAAAACATATAACAATGGCAAATAAAAACTACGCACCTATACTCGGTGCATTGGTAGAAACAACTACCACAGCGTTTATTGGTGAAAACCACCTAAAAGCCTTACTCAGCATGTCACAAGAACAGCTGGATAAGACGTTTGGCTTCAAAACCATCCGCATGCTGACCGACGCATTTGTTGCTGTAGCAAAAGAGAAAAATATCCCCCTGTACTACAACAATCAGTACGGCGTAGAAGAAGATATCTTTACCTGGATGCCGAATGCACAAGTAGTTGAAGGAGATCCCGGCGGGACTATCACCATGCTTCAGAAAACCACGACTGAAAAAGAAATGCTGGAAACAGCCCTGAAGCTTCCACTTTCACAAGCGATCGAGCGAATGACCGCTGAATTGAAACATGGGTATTTCAGCAAAAATCTGAAATGGTTGGTTATTTACTTAACTGACACCAACAGTGAAGGCGTGCCGCTCCTGCTCGTCTGCCGCTTGTACGATGGCGGGCTCCTCCTGTGTGTCCTCGGGGTGGGCCCTGGCCGCACCTGGGGTGTTGGTGGCGGCCGTGAGGTTGGGTTTCTCAGCAACGTTGCTTAAAACTTTTGCTCTTTTATTTTATACGCTTTGACACTTGGACTTTTTGTCCCTTTGTCAAAGCGTATTTTTGTTTTGTATACTACGTCCATGTTTATGCTTGTGCGGACATGTGCCGCGTATAGAAAACATACATATCTTTATACACGAGATGTAGTACGGACATGGGCTATACTGCGAGGGTGATAGTGATGTGATCTATATAAGAATGTTGGTAGGGTATGATGGTGCGCTTATGATGCGCCGAATACTATACAAGAACGACTACGCATGTGCGATGAAGTTCTGGTGACATGGATGTCATGCCCTGCAAGTGCCGCTCAAGCTCATCTGCAACTTGAACGATGGCAAGCTCAACCTGTATGTCAACAAGGTGAACCCTGACAACACCTGGAATGTTGATGACGACAATGAGGTTGGGTTTCTCAGCAACAATCTGTATACACGAAAACTGGAGCTTAGTGCCCCAGTTTTTCTTTTGATTCAATACCTCGTTTCCATCCACCAAGCATCTTACTAATCTCTTGGAGTTTCTCGGTCAGTTCTGAAAATTGTACCGTTTGAATGAGATTTCCTTCCCATGCAATGGTGATGAGAAGCTTTAGGACATCTACTTTTTTGAGCGCAGTCACAATGATCGGAAGTTTTTCATGGGAAGGTGCATAGTACGCATGATATGCTAGTTCTACTATTTCAAGAAATATACCACCAATCCGTGCGCCAATAGTTGTACGATGGATTTTTACCATATGCGGAACAACACGAATCCACAACAAATAACACTCCTTGATACGGTCAACTATGGTCGTGGTAGTTGTTCGGGGGGGGGGCTCATAGGTGTTTTGTTTATCGGTACGATAGTATCATAACAAAAGAAAATCTGTATCGCGCATGGGAAGAGTTTTTACGAGGAAAGAAACAAAAACACGATGTACAGCTTTTCCGAATGAGACTGATCGACAATCTACAAGATCTTTATACTGATCTCTCGTATAAAAGGTATCGACATGGTCCGTATATAAAGTTTGCTATTACCGATCCTAAGCCACGAGAAATAAACAAATCTTCAGTTCGAGATAGGGTGGTTCACCACGTGCTGTATACGGCACTGTTGCCGTATTTTGATACAAAGTTTATACACGATTCATACTCGTGTCGTCCAAATAAAGGTACACATAGAGCACTACACCGTTTTAGAGATTTTGGGCGTGTCGTTTCAAAAAACAACACTCGAACCTGTTGGGTGCTCAAGTGTGACATCAAGAAATTTTTTGCATCGATTGATCACACTGTACTCAAAGAAATCCTTGCGCGATATATCACAGACACCGATACCATCGGTCTACTCGAAACTATTATTGATAGCTTTCATACTGAAGGAAAGTCAGGTGTCGGGCTGCCACTCGGCAACCTCACATCACAGCTCTTGGTGAACATCTATATGAACGAGTTTGACCAGTTCGTGAAGCACAAGCTCAAAGTGCAATACTACATCCGCTATGCCGATGATTTCGTGTTCCTTTCGGAAGACAGGCAAGAACTTGAAACACTCCTCCCGTTGGTATCAAGATTTCTTAAAGAAAACCTAAAGCTTTCCTTACATCCAGATAAAGTTTTCATAAAGACACTCGCTTCTGGCGTCGATTTCTTGGGGTGGGTACATTTTCATACTCATAGAGTGCTGCGGACAGTGACAAAACGGCGCATGTTCAAACGTATCGCAGAGATGGAGGGAAAAGAGGAAACGGTGCAGTCGTATCTTGGATTATTGCGACATGGGAATGCGGAGAAAGTAGCAATGGCGCTGAGAGAGGAGGTCGCTCGTCTGCAACGATAAACTCAATACAATATATTATATATTTGTCAATATTAGATCTAAAAAACTGAGATACTTAAATATAGCCTTTCTGTGTCTCACTCTGTACCACTCTCTTGTAAAATAAGGAAAATACGACGCGCTCGAGTTGCGTCGTTTTGAAATTGAACTACACTTGAAACCGACCTTGTGGGGCAAGGCATCCCACGGTTCTAGCACGAGTACCACAGCAAACTTGAGCTAGCACGAGATGCTTACAAATAAGCTCTCCAACTAGCCGAGATCTATACTTTAATTGCATACCTGCTGAGAGCAGTATCCAGAACAAAAAAGCACCCAGTCGGGTGCTTTTTTGT
>CBFIGQ010000014.1:0-20165 GCA_965662335.1 Minisyncoccia bacterium | reverse complement strand
CGTGAGATCGGTAAAGCAGTTCTCAAAGAAATAGAAGACCGGCTTACGTTCCTCCTCAATGTTGGACTTGAGTATCTCGCGCTCTCGCGTACTGCCAACACGCTCTCAGGCGGAGAGGCCCAGCGTATCCGCCTTGCTTCTCAGCTCGGCTCACGACTCGTGGGTGCGCTCTATGTTCTCGACGAGCCAACCATAGGACTGCATCAGCGTGACAATGAGCGTCTCATTAGGACACTGGAAGACCTTCGGGATATCGGCAACACGATTCTTGTCGTAGAGCACGACGAGGACACCATTCTCGCCTCTGACTTCATGGTTGAGATCGGTCCAAAGGCGGGAATACATGGAGGAGAGGTGATTGTTGCTGATAATTTGCAAAAGCTGCTTAGTGCCAAGAAAAATGACTCAGGTTCACGTACACTTGCATATTTACGCAAAGACGAGGAAATAGAAGTTCCCGAAAAGCGACGCGATCAAGACAGGGGTACACTCAAAATAGTCGGCGCAAACCTCAACAATATTCATAATCAAAACATAGAGCTTCCGCTCGGACGTATGGTTGCGATCACGGGTGTATCTGGCTCTGGCAAAAGTACGTTCCTGTATGAAATCCTGTACAAAAATCTTCAGGCACGATTTGAGCGCAAGCTTCGCTCTGCACAAGTCTATAACTGCGCGTCATTTACTGGAACTGAATATCTCGCCCGAGCCATCATGATAGACCAGTCGCCTATTGGACGAACCCCTCGAAGTAACATTGCGACCTATACTGGTGCGTTTACACACATCCGAGAACTTTTTGCATCGACCGATGAGGCACGGCTTCGCGGATGGAAAGTAAACAGATTTTCATTTAACGTCAAAGGCGGCAGGTGTGAAGCATGTGAAGGAAACGGGGAAATTGCAGTTGAGATGCACTTCTTGCCGACTGTATACGTGACGTGTGATGTCTGTGGTGGCAAACGCTTTGACAAGGAAACATTGACGGTGAAGTACAAGCGCAAGAGCATCTATGACGTACTGCAGCTCTCAGTCGAAGAAGCGCTTGCATTTTTCCAAGATATTCCTGCTATTGCCGATCGTCTCAAGACGCTAAATGATGTCGGACTCGGGTATGTAAAGCTTGGGCAGAGCGCAACGACACTTTCTGGCGGAGAGGCGCAGCGTGTCAAAATAGCGAGTGAGCTCTATCGACCATTTCTTGAAAAAACTATTTACCTCCTCGACGAGCCGACCGTGGGGCTACACTATGACGATGTCAAAAATTTGATTGGCGTGCTCAACCGACTTGTGGCAAAGGGGAACACCGTTGTCGTCATCGAACACAACCTCGATCTTATCAAATGCGCTGACTACCTCATCGACTTTGGCCCTGAGGGCGGCATACATGGAGGAAAAGTTGTCGCAAAGGGAACTCCAGAAGATGTCGCAAATAACAAACACTCTCATACCGGTACATACTTGAAAAAATTGGTATAAAAAATCCCCGCTTAATGCGGGGATTGTACAATTAAACAACAATTTCATTCGAAGCGGGGGGTACATTTTCCTCTACAGGAATATTCTTATCCTTTCTTAATTTGTCTGATTCTTCGCGATAACTCTGCAATTTTTGTTCACGATCTGATTTATTCTGTTCATTCTTAGAGGCGTTCTTTTTAGTCCACCTGGCTTTAAGTTCATTAGTAAGATCAGTAAATAATTGCTTTATTGAAAGATTATTCTTACTCGGTGATACATTTGTAGGTGCGGCGGCGGCTTCAATCGATTGAATTTTTGTATTGCGTTTGTCTAATAAAAATTCCTTTTTATTAATAAGCAGTTTTGGATCTGTCACATCAACTGTGCCTGTTGTAAGGCGAATATGACTAAATCCGTATGCGCTACTAAGCCTTTTAAATATATCCTCCTGGTCTGTATCCAAATTAGATTCGTTCACAAGGATTAGTGTGCTTTTTTCGTGAAGGGCAGCAATAAAATCAACGTACCGCACATTTTCATCACGGTGAAAAATAATACGACTATTACTTGTGCTCCGATTCAACATTTCTGAAAGTTGTTCAAAGATGTCGCTTTTGACAAAAAACAAATATTTTGCCAGATCATTCTGTTTGATATAGTCAGCTTGTACGCTGACTAATTCATGCCCTGTGTCCTTTCCAATCTTTGCATACTGCTTAACAAGATCGGTATTAATCGAATCAATATCAAGTATGATATCGTATCGATTATTTTGAGCTTCATTTGTAGATAAAAATCTATAAATAGAATTTCTTAAACGAGTTTGGCGCGCAGTGCTATCAACCGGCAGATCCTTGTACGGTGTCATTCCACTATCATGCGCAGATTCGATATATTCCGAATTAATTACCTTGACGTGGTTATTTGTTTTCAGTAAGTTTGAGATAAGTCCATTTAAAGCAGGGTCTGCTCCTATAAGGAGAAATATCAGTTGTTTTTCCATAATGAATTATTTAATTGTGTTTTTCGTTATCGTACTTATTTTCCAAAAAATGTCAAGTTTAAACCCCCTATTTTACATAGGGGGGTTAGGTTGACTCATTGAGCTTCATTATAGTTGCAAGATGTATAACAAAAGAAGTTATTACGATTAACGCAATGTTACTTGGTGCATTCACGACACATACCGAGAGCGCGAATGACAGAATGTACAGTGAAAGAATTTCTTTCCAGTTATATCTGCGCGTACGCGCACGGACAATAATATATATCGTAAGAGTGAATGTTGTAACAAATGCATATGCAAAAAGTGCAAATGAGTCAAAGGTAAATGAGTCCCACCAGTACTCCTGGTTGCTGTATTTATTACCCATACTATTGATTTGTAGTAATCTTAATGTAGTTATTTGCAAGTGTCAAAAAGTCCCCGTAAGGGGACTGTAATCATTTACTAGTGGTTCCAACAGTAATCTGCACAGGGCGAGACAATACTTCTTCGTAGTACACAACGTGTTGTCCTTTATTGGTAACAACGGGGCTGCGGGTATCAATGAAAGAGATAGTTTTCGTTCCCCAATACGTGCTCCGCGGAGCATTATTTTTTGAACAGCTGCATAGGAATACTGCAAGGAGCACACACAGTGTTCCAATCTTTGAAGATTTTTTCATCTGTGAATGGGTTTAGGTGGTTTGGAATGAAAGGTTCTATTTTTATGATACGCTTACTTTATGAATAGTCAACAGCTTGCTAGGGCAAAGGGAATTTGGAAAAAAATAGGTCCAATACTGCTCAAAAAGTATCGGCGGGACCAAACGTTCTTAAACCACCAAAACCCATGGGAGCTCACAGTTGCGGTAACGCTCTCTGCTCAAACGACCGATGAGGGGGTAAATAAAGTCACACCTCACCTATTTAAAACATTTCCAACACCAGAAAAACTCGCAAAGGCGCCGCTCGCGAAAATAGAAAAAATAATTAGTAGCCTCGGATTTTATAGAAGTAAAGCAAAGTACATTAAAGCCGCCGCTAAAATCGTTGCTGACGATTGGGGTGGCATCATTCCACATGATCCAGTGGAGCTACAGAAACTTCCCGGCATTGGACGCAAGGGTGCTGTTGCGGTCATTTCAAATGCATTCCCAAAATACGCTAACATCGGCATCCCGGTCGATACGCATGTCATCAGATTTGTAAAACGATTTGGTCTTACTGCTGCCAGTGATCCATCTAAAATAGAGCAAGATTTGATGCAGATAATTCCACAAAAGGACTGGAAGCGCGCCGGCTATGCCATTAAAGAATACGGCAGAAAGGAGGGTACAGCGAGAGGGTATAAAAAGGAGGAGGATCCGTTGGTACAACTACTAAAAAAATAAAAATTTGTTATAATACATTCGTTTTATGATTCGTCAAGATTTAGACAATTTTGAGTTGCCGCAAAGTGCTGGGGTGTATTTTTTCCGTGATGGCGATGGCAAGATTCTGTATATCGGTAAGGCAACAAGTCTGCGTGATCGCGTGCGGTCGTATTTTGGTGCGGACCTGATCAAGACTCGCGGGCCTCGGCTTGTGGATATGGTTTTTAAAGCTGTAGGTATTACCTGGCAAGAAACGAGTTCGGTACTCGAGGCGCTCATCCTCGAAGCAAATCTTATCAAGAAATATCAGCCGCACTACAACCGACAAGAAAAAGACGACAAGTCCTTTAACTGTGTTGCTATCACCAAGGAAGAATTTCCGCGTATTCTTTTGGTACGTCAAAAGGATATAAACACGAGTACAAAAATGATTGCCTTGCCAAAGCAGCACGGCATTGAACTCCGGTATGATGCAGTCTTTGGTCCGTACCCATCTGGTGCATCTCTTCGAGAAGCGCTGCGCATCATACGCCGTATCTTTCCATATCGCGACCGAGTATCGGCAATGAAGGATAAGGAAGCATTCTATCGACAAATAGAGCTCTCACCTGATGTTACAAGCGCCGAAGCTGCAAAAGCATACAGAAAAAATATTGGTCATATCAAAAAAATTTTTCAAGGAAAGCTGCAGACACTTATCGCCGAGCTCACGCGAGATATGAACAAAGCTGCCAAGGCGGAGAAATTTGAAGAAGCTCATGAGCTCAAGCAGAAAGTATTTGCACTCACCCATATACAGGACGTTTCGCTCATTAAGCGAGATCTGATACAGTCTGCTGATGACAGTATAGTGCGCTTTGAAGCATACGACGTTGCGCATATTTCAGGGAAACAGATGGTTGGCGTGATGACGGTGATAGAAAACAGCACTCCTCAAAAACAAGACTACCGTAAATTTATTATTCGAGGATTTGAAAAGGCAAATGACGCAGGGGCACTGCGCGAGATACTCGTACGCCGTCTTGCGCATACCGAATGGCCATACCCAAGTGCGATCATTGTTGATGGAAATGAGATACAGGCAAATAGTGCACGCAAGGTACTTGAGAGTCTGGACCTCTCGATTCCTATCATTGCAGTGACAAAAGACGAACGTCACAGACCCAAAGCAATTCATGGACCAACAGAGCTTATTGAACAAAACAAATTTGCGATTTTGCTGGCCAATAATGAAGCCCACCGCTTTGCCATCACTTTCCACAAAGACAGACGGAGCAAGGCAATGCTATAATTTACGTACTATGAAGCGTATTGGAGTACTCCGTGGCGGAACAGGGGATGAATATTTCTTTTCACTTGAGAGCGGAGCACGCATCAGCGAGGCACTTCGCAAGGAAGGATACGATGTGCTCGATATGCTGGTAGATAAAGAAGGGATACTTCATATCAAAGGTATCCCGACAGCGCCCCAAGATATTCACGAACATGTCGACGCAGTGTGGAACTCCCTGCATGGTGGCATCGGTGAAGATGGAACAATACAGGAACTCTTTGATAAGCTCGGTATCGCCTACACTGGCTCTAGGCCCGACGCATCTCGCACTGCGATAGATAAGCTCGCGGCGAAGGAGCGAGCAAAACAGCTCGGTATCAAGACCCCTGAATCTATCCTTGTTATGCCAGAAGGTGGGGAATCCATAGCTGAGATAACCCAAAATATATATAAGCGCATGGCACCGCCCTGGGTAGTAAAGCCTCTAAAAGGCGGAGCGTCAGTGCACACCTATTTCGCCTTTACGCCACTTGAACTATCACAGTTTGTCGAAGAGAGTGTATCGCATCGCGAGCCGTTTATTGTGGAGCAATACATATATGGAAAAGAAGCGTCAGTTGGCGTCATAGATAACTTTCGGGGACAAGAGACGTACGTGCTTCCCGTTGTCGAGCTCAAATCTACAAACCGTGGCGTACTTACTACAGATGCTCGAACCACTGAGGATCATGCAGTGGTGAGTGGTAGTTTGCGAAGTGATGAAAAAGAGCGACTTTCCAAACTTGCCAAAGATATGCATGCGACACTCGGCGCGAGTGACTATTCTCAATCAGAATTTATTGTAGATAAGCAGGGAAAGATTTGGTACATAGAGACAGATACTTCTCCGCACATGCATACACAAAGTGCATTTGTGAAAGCGATCCATTCAGTGGGTAGTTCACTTGGAGAGTTTGTGAGATCGGTCTTGAAGAAATAATAAAATGCCTCCAGAGTGGAGGCATTTTATTATTCGTTTGATTTTGATTGATCTTCGAGCATTTCCCCGAGACCTTCGAGTACTTTTGCTTCACCTTCCTGCACGTTACCTTCTTCTATTTGGTGTTCTCCTTCATGCATTTTTTCCTTTGCATCTGTGGAGTCGTCGTCTATGCCAAACGCATCTGTGATTGCGCCATCCATAAAACGAAACAGTGAATTTTCAAGTGTTAGTGTGTTCATTATATATCCTCATTTGTCTACTAAAATGACCTATTCCTATAGTATACTCCCAGTATGGAACACAAAAAATTACAACCTCTATATTTCTTTTTGTCACTAGGTACCCTTGTATCTCTTATTGCAACTGTTACTGCATTTCTCAACCTTGCGTTTGAGACGCTCAATCATGCACTCCCGGATGTCCTCACTGACACATACCAGTATGGATATGCCACCTACAGCTACGAAGGTGTGCGCACTGCGCTATCCGTGCTCATCATCATGCTCCCTGTGTATCTCGTGCTCGAGCGAGCATGGCGCAAGCGGTCAGAACATATCGACGGATGGAATACAACGCTACGAAAATGGGCAATTTATCTCATTCTCTTTCTTGCAAGCATAACTATCATTTCGGATCTTGTAATTTTGGTACGGTATTTTGTGTCTGGCGAGATCACTCTACGCTTTCTTATTAAGGTCGGAGTTACGCTATTGATAGCAGGAAAGGTTGGATTTTATTACGTGAGCTCTATTTCTCATACGCTCACCTTACTGATTCGTCGCATGTACATGTGGTGCTGGGGAGTGCTCGCTCTCGGGCTTATTATCTGGAGTTTTAGTGTGATTGGGTCACCGCTTGCACAGCGAAGCTTGCGTCTAGATCAGCGTCGCATTGATGATCTTCAAAATATCCAATGGCAAGTAATAGGGTACTGGCAACAAAAGCAAACGCTTCCGCAATCCCTTGCAGATCTGAGTACTCCTATTTCAAGTTATAGGGTGCCAGAGGACCCAGAATTCCAAAAAGGAAAGATGTACGAGTATCGTGTTATAGTCCCCGACAATGTACGTCTCACTCTAGAAGGCATGCGATCTCTTAAAACATTTGAGCTCTGCGCAACATTTGATCGAGCTCTTCCGAAAGGCTGGGTACCAAACAGTGGTGGCGGTGTTGCATACCCTATGACGGCAACACGCGATGCAGCCGTATCAATTGCGCCATATCCGGGTGCAAGTACGGATGCATGGGATCATGATGCGGGACGCGCTTGCTTTACTCGTACTATCGACCCAGACCTCTATCCACCATTTCCAAAGCCAGTAAAGGAGTAGATTGCTCCAGAGCGTTTTTTATGGAACAATGAACTTCTATGGAAGGCGACAAAAAAGCCTATGATCACAAGGCTATTGAAGGGAAATGGCAGGAGTATTGGCAGACCCACGGTACGTACACGACTTCAAACACTACTGACAAACAAAAAATGTATGTCCTTGATATGTTTCCGTATCCATCTGGAGCAGGACTGCATGTCGGACACCCTCGCGGCTACATTGCCTCAGACGTATATGCTCGATACAAACGGATGCAAGGATATAACGTGCTGCACCCAATGGGGTTTGATAGTTTCGGGCTTCCAGCAGAGCAATATGCGATTAAGACAGGTAATCACCCTGGTCCGTATACCGATGAACTTGTGGAACATTATAAAAAGCAGCTTACCAGTATGGGTTTCTCATATGATTGGTCACGCGAAGTCGCTACACATCGCCCTGAATACTACAAATGGACGCAGTGGATATTCTTGCAGCTCTACAATGCCTGGTACAACCCAGAGACTAATAAAACTGAACCCATAGATACCTGTGTGGCATGGCTTTCACGTACTGATCAAAAGTGGAATGAATATTCTGAAAAAGAAAAGCAGGATATCTTGATGAAATATCGTATAGCATACGAAGGGTATGCAGAAGTAAACTGGTGTCCCGAACTTGGTACGGTCCTTGCAAATGATGAGATCATCACCGCACCAGACGGTACAATGGTAAGCGAACGCGGGGAATATCCAGTCTTCAAGAAACCAATGCGGCAGTGGTTTATGCGCATCTCTTCCTATGCCGACAGACTTCTCTCAGGTCTCGACACTATTGACTGGCCGCACGGTATCAAAGAAATAGAGCGCAACTGGATCGGTAGAAGTGAAGGGAGCGAGATTGATTTTGCAATTGACCAAAGTGATGCAAAGATCACAGTCTTTACGACACGCGCAGACACACTCTTTGGTGTGACGTATGTTGTACTTGCGCCAGAGCACGAGCTTGTGCAAAGTCTTTTGCCTTCAATCAAAAATTGGCAAGAAGTAGAGCAGTATATTAATTCTGTAAAAAAAACTAGTGAAGACGATCGAACTAATGATAAAAGCGAAAAGACAGGTATAGTGCTTGAAGGCATATACGCGATCAATCCTGCAAACAATGAAAAAGTACCAGTGTGGATTGCAAACTATGTACTGGCAAACTACGGCACCGGCGCCGTCATGGCAGTACCGGCGCATGATGAAAGAGACTTTGAATTTGCGAAGAAATATAGACTTGAAATAAAAAATGTTATTGATCCTAATGTGTATATAGGCCTTGGTGACACACTTCAAGAAGCACAAGATAATAGTAGAAATAAAAGACAAGATATTTTAGACGGTAAAATTTGTTACACACAAAGCGGAATTTTAATTAATTCTGGAAATTTTTCTGGTTTAAGGAATAACGAAGCATCTATTAAAATCACTTCATTTGTCGGAGGAAAAATAGTTACGAAATACAAAATGCGAGATGCGATATTCGCGCGGCAAAGGTATTGGGGTGAGCCTATTCCGCTCAAGCACGATAGTAATGGAATCATTACACCTCTCACAGAATCAGAGCTTCCGCTAGTTCTCCCAGACCTCAAAGATTTTGCACCAGCAGGCGATGGTGGATCTCCGCTCAACAAATCTCCAGAATGGGTAGTAAATGGCTATGAGACCAACACGATGCCGGGATGGGCAGGATCGTCATGGTACTTCCTACGGTACATGGATCCGCACAATACTAGTGCATTTGCTTCGCCTGAGGCAGTGAACTACTGGGGACAAGTCGATATGTATGTCGGCGGTGCAGAACACGCAACAGGACATCTTTTGTATGCAAGGTTTTGGAATATGGCGCTTCATGACCTCGGGTATGTACCATTTGCCGAGCCATTTAAGGCACTGCGAAACCAAGGACTCATTGCAGGGCCTGACGGCCGAAAAATGAGTAAGCGATGGGGAAATGTCATCAATCCGGATGACGTCATTGCGCAGCTCGGTGCAGACACACTCCGTGTGTACGAATCATTTATGGGGCCATTTGAAGCGCACTTGCCCTGGTCAACGGATGGTATCGTTGGATCAAGGCGGTTTATTGAGCGAATGTACCGCAATCTGACAAGTGGTACTGTAGCCCGCGAAACTGATCCAGTGTTTCAAAAAGTGCTTCACAAAACAATCAAAAAAGTCAGCGATGATATAGAAACGTTTTCATTTAACACCGCAATATCTGCGATGATGATTTGCAGTAATGCATTTGAAAAGGCTGGATCGGTATCGCTTGAGGATGCAAAAGTATTTCTCAAACTTCTCGCACCGTTTGCGCCGCATATGACTGAGGAGCTCTGGCATGAGCTTGGGGAGACTGACTCTATCCATCTATCCAAGTGGCCGGTAGCTGACCCAGCACTTCTTGTTGATGATGAAGTGACAGTAGGAGTGCAGATCAATGGAAAAGTCCGAGCAGAGATCACTTTTTTGCGAACTGCTACAAAAGAAGAAATTGAAAAGCAAGTATTTGAGCTCCCTCGCATCCAGGAACTCACAAAAGGTCACACCATAGAAAAAGTAGTCATAGTCCCTGGACGAATTATTAACATAGTGCTCAAGTAGCTCTAACCGCTAATTATGCGGTATTATATACGTATCTATGTATCAAAAATTTACTGCCAAGTTTAACAGCATTGCCTTTACTAGTATTCTCGCGCTCTGTGCACTTATCCCTCTCTTTTTCATGCCAGGTACGTGGAGCGGACTTGCGTCAGTAAAAGGACTCATTCTCTATGTCGGGGTATTTATCGGATTTTCATTTTGGCTTCTCTCGCAGTTTGTGGACGGTACACTCGCACTCCCGCGGCACAAAGCATTTCTTGCGCTTGGTGGATGGGTATTGTTTGCACTTTTGAGTGCGCTCTTTTCGGCAAACGTTCGGGTTTCGTTATTTGGGAGAGGATTTGTTATTGACTCATTTGCAACCACACTGGTATTGGCACTCCTCACGTTTCTCATTGCCTCATTTGCGCGTGATCAAAAAAAGCTTGTCAAAGTATTTCTCGCTACATTCGCAGGATCGGTTGGAGCACTCTTTTTACAGACAATACTGTACCTCATGCGAAATGTTGGATTTGTATCCAAGTACCTCTCACACGTTGCAAGCCAGGGTACGCTCGTAGGTTCTTGGGTTGATTTTGCATACTTTGTGACCTTTACATTGATACTGTCGCTCCTCATGCACGAAGTGCTTGCGCCAAAAGGATTCTTTAAGACACTTGCCTTTCTTTCTATGGTGCTCTCGCTCATCATACTCATGTTTCTGAATTTCAAAGTTGCGTGGGTGGTGACTATTGTGGCCGCGCTCCTTGTCTTTGTTTACAAGTCATCAGTTGAGCGCTCAGTTGCGAAATTTTTCCCAGAAACAAAAGAGGCAACACAGCAAACGTCGCGCTTTCCGGTACTTTCGTTTGTGACGCTCATTGTAGGACTATTCTTTTTCCTCAGTAATGCGTCAGTAGGATCATATCTTGCAGGTAAGGCTGGAGTGATATTTAACGATATTCGTCCATCAGTGCAGGCAAGTGCAACAGTTGCTCGACGTGCGCTCTATCATGATCCTATTTTTGGAGCAGGTGCAGGCCGTTATGGTGCGAGCTGGAACCTGTATCACCCTCTTGCGGTAAATAGCACGACATTTTGGAATACAACATTTGACTCAGGGTATAGCCTCCTGATGACACTTCTTACGACCAATGGAGTACTCGCCATACTCTCACTCCTGACGCTCCTGTACTTTGCCATCATGCATGGATTTAGGCTCTTTAATACCGCATTTCCGGATAGGTTTAGTCGGTTTATTGCAGTCACATCACTAATCATGTTTCTTGCATTTACAGCACTGTTCTTGCTTGCATCACCAGGATTTGTACTCGTAACATATGGATTTGTATATCTCGGGCTCTTACTTGGTGTATCGTCACTCGTTGGACGTATCGAAGTCCGCGCGCTCAACTACCTTAAGGATCCACGAAGCTCATTTTTTGCAATTCTTCTTCTCGTACTCGCAACAATGGGAGGTCTTACTGCGGTGTATTTTAGTGGTAACAGATTTGCGAGTATTGTTGCGTACAACCGCGCACTTATTTCAAGTACGGCGCCTCTCGCGCAGGTGCGTCTCGACAGAGCACTGTCACTTTCTCAAAATGATATTTATTGGCGTACCCGTACTGCACTCTTTGTAAAGCAATTTACCGATGGAGCAAGTGCGCAAACTCCAGACAAAACAGCGCTGCAGGTCTACTTTACGCAAGCCGAACAAAGCGCGCGCGGAGCAGTTGCATGGGACGCAACTGAGACAAGCAACTGGTTGGGGTTAAGTCAGGTGTATCAGCTCGTCGCTGCAGGAAATAATACCGAGGCATACCAGAATGCAAAAACGGCAGCGGACGAGGCACTGAGGCGCAGTCCGATGAATCCAGTGCTCTATCTCAACGAGGCACAGATAGCGCTCACACAGCAAGATACTGGCACCGCGCTCGACTATCTTCGCCAGGCAATTGCACAAAAAGTAGATTACCTCGATGCGTATGTACTACGTGCTCAGATTCGTGCAGCAAATGGTGAAGATGGGGCAACACGCGATGAGCTTACCAAGTACATCCAAGTCGCCCCCTTTGATCCACAAGGCTACATGTTCCTTGGGCAAGCTCAGCTCTCAGTTAAGAATTATCAAGCAGCACTTGATGCATTCAACCGTGCGATAAGTCTGAGTCCCGCTACTCCAGAGCCACAGCTCGGCGCGATAAATGCACTCATACAAATGGGCGAAAAGCAGAAGGCAATCGATGCACTCACTGCCTTTAAGGCAAATTTCCCAGATGTAACTGGTGTTGAAGAAAAAGTACAAGAACTCAAAAAGCCTGCGGTCGTGACTACTCCTACAGAAGAGAAAACTCAATAATCCTATGGTGTCGCGACTATTTAAATTTCTCAATCGTGATGTCGCGACCATGAACCAAGCAGCACTCGTGCTCGCAGTCTTCTCTCTTGCATCACAGCTCTGTGGACTCTTGCGTGACAGACTACTTGCCTCGCTCGTTGGTCCTTCGCTGGGGCTTGATACGTACTATGCAGCGTTTCGAGTACCAGACTTTATCTACAATTCATTTGGTATTCTCTTTTCGCTCACGGTGCTGATTCCATTTATTTCGCAGTACATGGAAGAAGAAAAGGCGACTGGTAAAGCGCACGCAGTAAAACATTTTCTCAATACTACCTTTACCGTTTTTACGGGGGGAATGCTTCTCGTGTGTCTTATTGCATTTACGCTTATGCCGTGGCTGACGCACCTGACAGCTCCTGGGTTTGATGCGGGTACTCGCGCTCATCTCGTACAGTATTCGCGCATTATGCTTATATCACCATTTTTCTTTGGACTCTCGAGCCTGCTTTCTTCATTTGCGCAGGTGCAAAAAAAGTTCTTTTCTTTTGCTATCGCGCCACTCTTTTACAATATCGGTATATTGTTCGGAGTACTTTTTCTTCGAAACATGTTTGGTATGCTCGGTGTGGTGTATGGTGTAGGTATTGGCGCACTGCTGTACTTTTTTATACAAGTACCAACACTTATAGAACTCAAAAAGATTCCGCGTTTTGTTAGGGCAATAGACTGGCACATTATTAAGCGCATCATGCTATTGTCGCTGCCGCGCACGCTTGGAAGCTCACTCTCAAATCTTACGTTTATTGCTATGGGCGCTATTGCATCGCTCCTTGCAGTTGGATCTATTTCAGTCTTTCAGTTTTCATACAATATCGAAAATACTCCACTCCTTATTATCGGGGTCTCATATGCCGTTGCAGCATTTCCTACGATGAGTCGACTCTTTTCGGAAGGGAATAGGAAAGAACTCTATACAGTTCTCACAAATGCAGTTAGAAATATTGCATTTCTTGCGATCCCGGCATCCGTACTTATGATAGTGCTCCGTGCGCATATTGTCCGAGTACTGCTCGGTGCTGGGGTATTTTCATGGAACGATACACGCCTCGTTGCTGCAGCGGTTGGATTATTTTCGGTGTCTATCTTTGCGCAGTGTATTATCCTGCTTCTCGTGCGAGCGTTTTATGCAACCGGCGAGACCAGGGTTCCGCTCCGTATCAATGCGCAGAGTCTCATTCTTACAGTTATTGTTTCTACTGGGCTTTTGGTGTGGTACAAGGAAGGAGAGATATTTCATTACTTTATCGATAGTATGATGCGCATCGATGGCGTAAGTGGTGGTACAGTTATCATGCTCCCGCTCGGATTTTCCATAGGACAACTCATCAATGCATTTCTCCTGTGGAAGGCATTTGGAAAACATCTTCATGGCACAAAAGGTGAGAGGAGTAATCTTGCTCGCACACTTTCCCACATGACTGCAGGAGCAATACTTGCAGGCGCAGCGACCTATGCGAGTCTACAGTTTGCAGGAAGCGGAGTAGATCAAAGTCGGGTTATCGGAGTACTTATCCAAGCACTTGTTGCAAGTGTAATAGGTTTTGCGGTGTACGCCATAGTTCTTGCCGCACTTAAAAATGAAGATATCAAACTCTTTATCGCAACACTTCGCTCCAAGTTCTGGAAACAACGCCCAGAAGTGGTGCCACAACAGCCGGATTTGTAATACTTGACTTTATATTTTTTATATTGTACAATGTAAAAAATATTTATTATGAAAAAAGTATATGTTTCCTTGCTGATTATGGTGTTTGCCGCAACAGCTAATGCGCAAACAAGTATCTCGCTCTCTGATATTCTTAGGGGAAAACAAGGTAAGCTCAAATACACCCCTGACTTTAAAGAAAAAATATTGCCACTTTTTCCAACACGAATTTCTTCTCCGGAAACAGGATGGAAATATGTTCCAAAAGTTGTTACCTTGAAACAAGACATGACAATTGGAACAATTGTGTCACAGTATCACGCAGTAAATCCACTCATGTTGGATAGACCAGGAGATATTTATGCATCGTACAAAAATGGAAATTTTGACCATGTGCGATTTAGTAAAAATAATCTAACAGTGATGATTGTTACATATGGACAAGGATTTGCTGCACAAGAATATCTTGTTGATATTTTCTTCTCAGCAGTGTTAGGAAGCTGGGTAATAAATGTGCACCAGCTAAAGGAGATAGAATATGTTAAAAAGGGTACAACAGTAATTTATTTTTAGTTTTAAAATTGACCGCCATGAGCGGTCTTTTCTTTTCCAAAAGTGACTTTTTCTGGTATAGTTTGGCCACCATGGACCCAAAACTCATTCGAAACTTTTCTATTATTGCCCACATAGATCACGGGAAGTCAACCCTCGCCGACCGCATGCTCGAGGTAACGGGTACTATTGAAGCACGCAAAATGCGTGATCAGGTGCTCGACTCCATGGAGCTCGAGCGTGAGCGCGGCATTACTATCAAGATGCAGCCAGTGCGTATGCAGTACAAAACCGGCGGAACTACGTATTCCCTCAACCTTATTGATACTCCTGGACACATCGACTTCTCATATGAAGTCTCTCGCGCGCTTAAGGCGGTCGAAGGGTCACTTCTTCTTGTCGATGCTACACAAGGCGTGCAGGCGCAGACACTGACGACACTTGAGATGGCACAAAGCTCTGGACTGGTAATCATTCCGGTTATGACAAAGGTAGACTCTCAGCTCGCGCGTCCTGACGATATACGGCTTGAAATATGCGAACTCCTAGGTTGTGAGCCGAGTGAAGTACTTGCAGTATCAGGTCGCACTGGTGAAGGAGTGGCAGATTTACTCGCAGCAATCATAGAAAAAATACCTTCTCCTGCTATTGAAACCCAAACCACAGTACCGCGCGGACTTATCTTTGACTTTTCATATTCAAATCATAAAGGAGTTATTATCTTTACCCGTTTATACCAAGGTTCAATAAAAAAGGGAGATGAGCTAATTTTCGCTGCTTCAAAGCAAAAGTTTAGTGTGCTCGAAGTCGGAGTATTTACCCCGGATGCAACACCTACTGATGCGCTTGTTGCCGGATCTATCGGGTACATAGTGACTGGTATCAAAAGTCCTGGGATAGCGGCGGTCGGAGATACAATCACTAGTTTTAAAAACCCAGCACCAGCGCTTGCAGGTTATGAACAGCCTCGTCCAGTAGTATGGGCATCAATATATCCTGAGAGCCAAGACGACTTTGATGAGCTCAAGCTTGCACTCGGGAAGCTCCGGCTCTCGGATTCATCGTTTAGCTATGAAGAAGAAGTATCAGGCGCACTTGGCCGAGGCTATCGCTGTGGCTTCCTCGGAATGCTCCATCTTGAAATTATTACTGAGAGGCTTCGCCGAGAGTTTAACCTCGATCTCATTGTTACTATTCCATCAACAACGTATGAAGTCACGCTTCGTGGTAATAAGCAGATAAAAGTTTATTCACCACATCTTTTTCCAGACGATGGTACGATCCTTTCTATACAAGAGCCGTGGGTGAGAGCTGCAGTCATTGTGCCACTTACACAAGTTGGGATACTTATGCCGTTTCTGTATGAACACGAGGCAGAAGTACTCCATATTAATAACTTTGCTCACGATAGATCAAAGGTAGTAGCGCTTATGCCGCTCCGGGAGATGATGCGTAACTTTTTTGATGAGCTCAAGAGCCTAACGAGTGGCTACGGGTCCGTCTCATATGAAATAGCAGAAATGCGTAGCGCAGAAGTGACGCGTATGGATGTACTTATAGGAGACGAACTCCAGCCTGCATTTACGCGCATCGTTTCGAGGCGTCGTGCTGAAGATGAGGCAGAGACGATGGTTGAAAAACTCGAAAAGATTATGCCCCGGCAGCAGGTGGTGATGAAGATTCAGGCAAAGGCATTTGGGCGTATTATTTCAAGCCGCACACTCAAAGCATTTCGTAAAGATGTGACAGGGCACCTCTATGGGGGTGATGTGTCCCGTAAAAACAAGCTGCTCGATAAGCAAAAGAAAGGTAAAAAGAAAATGCGAGAGCACGCAAGCGTGAACATCCCGCACGATGTCTTTATAAAAGTGATGCGACAAACGGACTAGCGAAGCAGTGGTCCAAGTGTGAAAATAATCATACTGAGGATAACAAACACCCCAAATACCTTGAGCCACACATTTGCGCGTTTTCTGTTATGATTGAATAGCATACCTAGCATCCTACCAACACAATGCCAAAAACGCAATTACCACAATCTCGCCAACGTCTCGCTCCTAAAAAGCTCCTTGGAGCGATCATAGCACTTATTGCAGTCTTTCTTTTGGCGAGCTCTGTAGTCACAGTCGCAACGAAATATATAGGCATACGGCACCATATCAAAGATCTCGAGGAAGAGCAGGAAGCACTGAAAGCAAAACATGCATCACTTTCAAAAACCAATGCGTACCTTGCCACAAGTGATGGTGAAGAGCAGGTGCTCCGAGAGAAATACAATGTGGTAAAACCAGGAGAAGGTATGATCGTCATTGTACCTACTAGTGACCAAGAACCTGAAACTCACACTTCGTCAAGGGTCTCACGGTGGTGGACGGCGCTCTGGCACGGGCTTGGATTTGGTAAGGAGTAGTATGATATACTAGTCTTATGAAACCTATTACCATCTACAGTACACCATCATGTCATTATTGTAACCTTGCAAAGGAGTTTTTTAAGGCAAACAATATATCCTACACTGAGTACAATGTTGCAGCTGATGCTGATAAGCGCACCGAAATGGTCCAGCTCACTGGACAGCTCGGAGTTCCTGTTATCAAAGTAGGAGACGACATCATGGTGGGTTTCCAAGAGTCATACATGAGGCAGGCCTTGGGAATGAGCGCATAATTGCTCCCATAGTTTAATGGATAGAACAGTCCCGTCCTAAGGGATTAATGTGCGTTCGATTCGTGCTGGGGGCACATGCTATACTTTTGTGTATGGAACAACAAATTCTCGATAGACTGAGTGCTCTAGAAAAAATGGTTGCCGATAACAACCACATGCTTCGCAAAATACAGCGACGCGCTCGTGCTGCAGCGGCACTTAAGATAGTGTATTGGCTCATACTCATAGGTCTTGGGGTTATTTCTATTTCACTTATTAAGCCCTATATCGACCAGCTCAAAGATATGTATAGCTCGGTAAACACACAAGCCTCAGACTATTCAGAACTTCTCAAAAGCCTCAATCAGTAAGTTGCTGAAAGTGTATTTTTCAGGTATAACATAAGGACCAAATCGCTCGGATAGCTCAGTTGGTAGAGCGCTCCCCTGAAGAGGGATAGGTCCCCAGTTCGAGCCTGGGTCCGAGCACCACAGCAAAAACCGCCATCGAGGCGGTTTTTGCTATATTGATTTGATCTTGAGGTGTGTGCGACGTTTTTTGTCGACTTTTGGCATTTTGACCATGAGCATACCGTGTCGCTCAATAGCTTCTGCGGTATCTATTTCCACTTCCTCAGGAAGGTCAACGATGCGCTCAAATGCGCCCCAGTACAGCTCGCGGATATGGTAGGCATCATTTGGAATACCTTTGCTTTCTTCGCGCTTGCCGCTGATGCGAACAGTATCACGGGTGATATCAATAGTGAGGTTTTCAGGAAGTACTCCCGCTATGAGCGTCTGAATGATAATTTCGTTTGGAGTTTCGTATACGTCAACTGGAAGTTCACCGACCTCCTCATGGCGTTCTTCATGGACGATATCTTCTTGTGAGATAGAAAGCTCTCGCTTTTCAGGAGTCTTTTCGGTGGCGCGTTTTTCTTCACGCTTTGAAAGGAGGGTAGGTTCCTTGAGTACTATTTCTTCGTCAGTATCGTCAAAGCGCAAGTTGCCGGCGAGTCGTTCAAAAAATGATGGTTTTTTCATACGGTTTGTACAGCTTCAGAAGGGAAGCGTCGGAATTTTTCGAGAATAATATGGCTAATAATCGCAACGATCCACAAGTACCCGTAAATCTGAAGAAAACTTGCAGTGTCATTCTTAAGTATAAAAAAGTTAAACGTACTATGCAAGAAAATAGCGCCGATAATTCCTAGGACCATTCCAAGTCCACGAACTATCTTTGGAGTGAGTGTGATCACAATACCAACAAAACTTGAGGCGATGGCATGCAAAAGGGTAGAGCCAAAAAATCTCAGTCCTCCCGTGAGCAAACTTGCAGTTACATTGAAGCTCCAGCCAGGCTTAAGTATATAAAAGATATTTTCAAGAGCTGCAAATCCAAGTGCAACAGCGATGAGGTACATAGGTGCGTCAAGTGCGTCGGGATTTTTCTCGGTTTTGTATGCAACAATATAAAAGACGAGAAACTTAAGCAGCTCTTCTATTGCAGCCCACACTACGATGCGGTGTGTGGGTACTATTACTACGTATGAAAAGGCTTTTTGAAAGAGGGTGGCGACAAGTACTGCACCAGCGCCCAGCATAAAACACACAAAGATGAGGCGGACGTGTTCATGACCCTTCCTGACTAGTTGTCGCCAAAATACGAGCCAAATGAGAGACGGAGAGAGACCAATGAGTGTTCCCCAAAGTATGTGTGAGCTTATCGCGTAGGCCATGGTGTTACCATGAGCAGTGTATCATGTCCCATAGCTTCCCAGAGCGCTTCGGTGACAAACGGCATGAATGGATGAAGTGCAGTGAGAGTCTCTCGCAACAATTCAACCAGCAACTTTTGGCGAGAAGCTTTGACGAGCGCGTCAGTACTTGCAAGTAATGGTTTACTTTCCTCGATGACTTTGTCGGCAAATACCGTCCAAATGTACTGATAGAGACGCTCTGATGCCAGGTGAAGCTTGTAGTTGTCGATATCGCCTGTGATCTCCTTGAGCTCGCTTCTCCAGCCTTCGTATACTGCTTGATCTTCTTCACTGAGCACTGCATCAGTCGGCATGTCAGTGGTATTTGAAAGAATGAAGCGCGTGATGTTCCAGAGCTTGTTTGCAAAATGCTTCTGGCCTCTGATTTTGTCTTCTGAGATTTTTGAATCGGTGCCAGGAGCTGTGCCGAGGAGGAGTGCCATACGCCCAGCGTCTGCGCCGTACTTTTGCGAGATCTCGAGCGGGTCGAGCGCATTGCCTAGAGACTTACTCATTTTTTGACCCTTTGGATCGCGAACAAGGCCGTGGAAATACACTGTCTTGAATGGTATGACGCCGAGCGCATACTTTGTCATGAGTATCATGCGCGATACCCAGAATGGCAAAATATCGTACCCAGTCTCAAGTACGTCAGTTGGATGATATATAGAGAGGTCTTCTGTCTGCTCAGGCCATCCAAGTGTTGAGAATGTCCAAAGACCACTCGAGAACCATGTGTCGAGCGTGTCTTCATCCTGTACCCAACCTTCCTCTGTTGGAGTTTCTACACCCGTGTATACTTCATCTCCTTTGTACCAGACCGGTATACGATGCCCATACCATATTTGTCGTGAGATACACCAGTCCCGAAGGT
This sequence comes from Minisyncoccia bacterium, assembly GCA_965662335.1. Classification (GTDB taxonomy): domain Bacteria; phylum Patescibacteriota; class Minisyncoccia; order Phycocordibacterales; family UBA9973; genus UBA4124. The sequence goes on along the minus strand of CBFIGQ010000014.1, from coordinate 277 downwards.
TATCTACCCAATGGAAATATACTTTCTCGAAATAATCTGGAATGATTTCAATCTTGTCTACAAGCAGCGCATCACGCATGAGTTCCTTGAGAGACTTGTTGTCGCGCGAAGCTATAGGCTTGTTCACATCGATGAACCACTGGAGTTTTGGGAGTGGTTCAATAATGCCACTCGTGCGTTCTGCGGTCGCGACGTTTTGATCAATAACTTCTTCTTTTTCAATCAGTCCTTCTGACTTGAGCCATTCGATTATTGTCTCGCGAGCTTCGAGCACTTT
>CBFIGQ010000013.1:0-8951 GCA_965662335.1 Minisyncoccia bacterium | reverse complement strand
TGGCAATTTGTAATTCTGAGAAAGATACTTCGCATGCGTACCGCCCAATTTGCCTGGGGGTCCAATTTTGCCTGTAGAAAGACAGATTATATAAAGGTAGGAGGGATAGAACCAATATATGCGTTGAAGCAATCGCTCGGGTTACATTTTTGGGCAGAGGATTTTTATCTCTCAAGAGCGCTTATGAAGGTTGGGAGCATTACGTTTGTTATGCGGGCAAAAGTATTTACAAGACTTCCTGCATGGAAGCTCAATATTGCCACGGCTCCATTACGAGAGTGGCAAGAAGACAACAAAAAACTACTTACGTATTTTAAAAGCTAACAGTGCTATACTCTAATCATGGAACCAACAAACACAAATCCAAATGTTATAAAAACTGAGAATGTATGTAAGCATGGGCACTGTTGCGAGTGTCAGGGTTGCGGTCCAAACTGTATGCACAGCGGGGCGCCACGATACTGGCGCAAGCATATTATTATCCTGATTCTTGGCGTCATTGCAGCATTTTATGTCGGCATGAAGCTTGGAGAACTCAAAGGATATATGATGCGCGAGGGCCGCATCCCTATGCACCGCATGATGCAAACGGCACCAGAGACAGTACTCGATCAGCAATAAAAAAGCGCCACCCATTAGTGGTGGCCTTTTTTATTTCCACTTTTATATCCGTGAGCAAGTGCAATACAGCATATATTGCGCGCACCTTTTACTCGAAGCGCGCGGGTGGCTTCAGTAAAGGTAGAGCCGGTCGTCGTCACGTCATCAACTATTATATATATGAGACGGGGGTCAAGCGGGCGCGACTGCATTGAGTGTGCGACGTTTTTTGTCCGGGCTACTTTGTCTAGACGTGCTTGCGGTAATGTCTGTTTCGTTTTGATAAGCAGATGCGCTACGCGGCTATGAGGAAATGCTGCTGACCACCACAAAGCGAGAAGCGCTGCCTGGTTGAATCCTTTGGAGCGCTGTTTGGAAGCAAATTGTGGAATGGGTACAAACACGAATTTCTCAATCTGATGCGATTGCACAGTATATCCAAGGTATTCTGCAATATAAGGCGCAGCATGGAGTGCGAGCGCGTGTGCAAGCTCGCTTTTTGTGTGGTATTTAAGCTGCCATACCGCGTCCTGTACCAGGCGCTGCCCATAGTTATATACCGCAAATGTACCTGGTGGAAGCGGTGGGGCAAGGGAAAGAGAGGTAGCGCATCTCTTGCACAGGCTGACTCCTCGTATGTGGCACTTGTAGCAGCGCTCGGGAAATAGAATCCCAAGAAATGACATTACGTAAATATGCTTTATACTTAGAGTATATGGATAGTATACTCGGAGGACTTAAAAACGCACTCAGCGGACTCTTTGGCAATAAGCAAGACAATACTGCGGTCGGTATTGATATCGGTACATCGGCGATAAAGGTGGTAGAACTCAGACGTGAAAATGGCCGCGCCGTACTCTCTACCTATGGGGCGCTCTCCTTGGGGCAGTATAAAGAGGGTGGTTTTATTGGAGAAGTGACAACGCTTGAACCCGAGCTCCTCGCAAAGGCACTCACCGATACCCTCAAAGAAACAAATATATCAAGCAAAAACATTGTCATCGGTATCCCATCAGTATCGTGTATCATTTTTATCTTGCAGCTCCCCGCAGCTATAGACGAAGCGACACTCTCAACTGTCATCCCAAATGAATCAAAAAAATTCATCCCAGTACCTATTACCGACGTATCACTCGATTGGTATGTGATCCCAAGACGAGAAGAGTCAGGTGTTGAGTCACGAGTCATCGCTGAAAGTGGGGGAGAAGCAAAAATGTCAGTACTTGTCGTTGCTACCCTCAACGAAACCTTGCAGCGTTATACGGATGTCACCCAAAAGGCAGGTATCCCTATGAACAACCTTGAAATCGAAATCTTTAGCCATATCAGAGCAATACTTAATAGAGAGCTCTACCCAGTACTCATCGTAGATATTGGTGCGTCAAAGACCAAACTCACCATTGTCGAGCACGGTATTGTTGAGACATTTCGTCTTGTAAGCAGAGGAAGCCAAGACATGACCAATTCTATTATGCACAGCCTCAGTGTTACCTTTGATAAGGCAGAAAGTATCAAAAAGGATTACGGACTCCTTCCAAGTCCTGAGCACCCAACAGTTCCGGATCTTATCAAAACACACCTTGTCGATATCTTTCAGGAGGCATCGACTAATATATTGGCGTATGAAAAGCGCTATAACAAAAATATCGGGAAAATCATTTTCACAGGTGGTGGTGCAATGACGAAGGGACTTTTGGACTATGCAGCGCAAAGCTTTAGCGCAGAGCTCTCTATTGCAGATCCGTTTGCAAAAGTTGAAGCACCTATTTATCTTGCGGGAGTGCTCAAGACTACTGGTCCAGAATTTTCTGCCTCGCTCGGACTTGCGATGAAGCAGCTACAGTAATCCACGATTGTGTTGCATTTTTTCTTGCGTATATAGAGTGATACTAGGTATACTGTGTAGTATACATGGACCAACAGATCCCTACATCGTTTATTCCAAAACGGCCAGTCAGTACTGAGCCTGTACGCACAAGTGCACCAAAATCAAAAATGGTGAGTATCATTTCGTTTCTTGCAGTGATAGCGGTCATTGCAACAGGGCTTTCGTATGGAGGTGTGTATCTCTGGGGGACACAGCTTGCATCACAAAAGATAAAAACTGACACGGAGATAAACGATGCGCGAAACGGTATTGGTACTGACTTTCTCGCCACGATGAAGCGCCTCGACGCGCGCATTAGCGGAGTACAGGCGCTTCTTGGTAAGCACATTGTGGTAACTCCTATTTTCCAAGCACTCCAAGACACTACACTTCGAAATGTCCAGTACAAGACATTTACGTATGCATTCGTGCCTGATCCTAAAACAAAAGGTACACTCGTAGAAGTGACGCTCACTGGCACCGCAAAGAGTTATTCAACTATTGCACTCCAGTCTGATGCCTACACCAAGAGTAGTCTCATCCGTAACCCTATCTTTTCAAATCTCACGGTCGACGACAAAACGAACGCTATCAGCTTCAAACTTGTCTTTACGGTACTGCCAAGCGCACTTTCGTATGAGACGTTTGTAGCAAATTCAACACTATGAAGACATTTTTCTCACTATTACTTATAGGAGCATCTATCGCTGTATTCATGGCGTTTGTTAAGCCCAAGTACGACTCGCTGCAGACAGTGCGTAGTTCAGTCAGTACCGCAAACACCAACCTCCAAACCGCAAACAAGCTAGCGCAAAGTCGTGAAGCGCTCATCAACACCTATAACAGTATTTCAAAGGCAGATCTTGATAACCTCCAGACACTTCTCCCTGACACCGTAAACAACATTCGACTTATCATTCAGATCAACTCACTCGCAACGAAAAATGGCCTCTCACTCCTCCGAAACGTCGAGTACCAGAGCGAGCAGGATGCGCCAGATGCAGCTCAGCAAAGCGCGGAGAGCGCAAGTCGTCCATACGGAGAGTTCACGATAGCCTTTCAAACGACTGGTCAATATCAAAATTTCCTCGCATTTATGGGCGACCTTGAGCGCAACCTTCGCCTTGTCGATGTGACGAAGGTCGACTTCACGACCAATGAGTCTGTCACTGCACAAACTCCGGCAAGTAGTATTACGTATAAAATCAGCCTCAAAACCTACTGGCTTAAACAATAACGTATGAAAAAGAAACTCAAAACAATTTTTCTCATAGTGCTCGTCATCCTTGTTGTAGGGGTGGTTGCAAACTATTTTCTCAGCAAAGGCACACCAGCACCAAGTACAAGTTCGCTCTCTTCTTCTGCAAAGGCAGGTGGGGTCGCAGTACAACCCGGACAGCAGAGCGAGTTTGCAGTACTGCTCTCAACTATCAACAGTATCAATATTGATACGAGTGTATTTAAAAACCCGTCATACCTGAGTCTCCGGGACTATCCAGTGTCGCTCGGTACCGATACCATTGGAAGACCAAACCCATTTGCACCTATTGGCACTGACACCGTGGATGGTACGGTAGTTGCGGCTCCACTTCAGTTTCAAACACTGCAGCCTGGCAAAATCACGAGCACCTCTGCTGAATTTGGCGGTCAGGGGATAGTGGTAAGTGATGCACAAACCAATGTTATTTTCGAGTACGGTACGAACGATCTTTTTGGTAGTGCAACACCACCAGTTTCAGTTGGGAAAAATGGAACTTCACTCTTTACGGTCACCGGACTCACTCCCAATACGACGTACTACGTGCGCGCTATTCTCGTGCAAGGGTCGAATACTACTCAAGGTAACACAATGACATTTACGACATTGTCATCACGCTAAGACATGTTTCTTGACTTTTTGCTTTCGCAAAATACGATAACTGAGCTTCAGTACAATCGCGTCATGGCGAGTCTTGAAAGTGAGTTCAAGGGCAATATGACCCAGGCACTTGTTGCAGCTGGTCTTTCGGAGGACACTATCACTGCTGCAAAGGCAAGTTTTTATAAAATCCCGTACCAAAAAATAAACCCAAAAGATATTACCTACGAAGTGCTCAAGTATGTCGAAGAAGATGCCATCAGACATTACAAATTTGTACCTATTGGGTTTGCAGATGGAGTACTTTCTATAGGGGTGACTGAGCCAGAAAATATAGAAGCAATGAATGCGCTTCAGTTCATATCAGTAAAGCTTAATGTTCCTTTTAAAATATTTCTCATTTCTCCGAGCGACTATATTGCTGTTCTTGATAACTATAAAGCGGTGAATCAGGAAGTCGACCAAGCAGTAGGAGAGCTCAATGATGAACTTGAAATGGCAAATGTCGATGTCTCAAAAGAAAAAGGCAAGAGTGAGAAAGAAGAAGATAAACAAAAAATAGTTGAAGATGCACCTATCATCAAAATAGTTGCAGTTATCATAAACCATGCAGTTGAAGGAGGCGCGTCTGATATTCACATTGAAAATAACGGCGAGTCAGTGAAGGTGCGATATCGTGTAGATGGAACGCTCCATACGACACTCGTGCTCCCGCTCAATACGTTTGATGGGGTAGTTGCTCGCATCAAGCTTCTTGCCAAGCTCCGCCTTGATGAGAAACGCAAGCCGCAGGACGGATCATTTGTCACCAAGATAGATAAACGCAAAATTGAGTTTCGCGTATCGACATTCCCTGCGTACTTTGGTGAAAAAATTGTGATGCGTATTCTTGATTCTGATCACGGCGTCAAGACTCTCGAAGATCTAGATCTAGCACCAGCACATTTAGAAATGATCAAAAAGGCACTCAAGCGTCCATACGGGCTTATTCTTATCTCAGGACCGACCGGTAGTGGTAAGTCGACTACACTTTACTCTATGCTGAGCGCAGTGGATAGAGAGGGAAGTAATGTAGTTTCGCTCGAAGACCCGGTTGAGTATCAAATACCTGGGGTTACGCAGTCACAGGTGATGCCAGAGATTGGGTATACGTTTGCATCAGGGCTCCGCTCTATCCTGCGTCAGGACCCAAACATCATCATGGTGGGAGAAATCCGTGACAAAGAAACTGCCGAACTTGCGATCCAGGCAGCGCTTACCGGTCACATTGTGTTCTCAACCATCCACACCAACAACTCGATTGGTATTATTCCGCGACTTGTCGATATGGGCATTGACCCGTATCTCATCGCGCCGACGCTCGTGCTCGCCATGGCGCAGCGCCTAGTGCGTAAGGTACATCCAAGTGCGCTCCACCAAGTGCCCATAGATGAGGCAACTCGAGAGTATATTGCCAAAGAATTTGAAGATTTGGACCAAACCACAAAGGCATCGCTTCATATTCCAGAGAAAATGTATAAGACTGAACCTTCATCTGAGGCGCCCTCTATGACGCATGGACGTATTGCGGTGTTTGAAATGTTTGAAATAGACAAAGATATTCAACAAGTCATTCTCAAAAATCCCGTTGAGCAGGAAATATATAAAATAGCACGCGCAAAAGGTATGATCACACTACGTGAAGATACACTGCTCAAAGCCCTCGAAGGAAAGGTCCTCATGCAGGAAGTATACGGGCTATAGTAGACGGATTTCGCAAAAGAAGGGTATACTACACTACATATGGCAGTTGAAACTCAAAAAACAATTTTAATTACTGATGATGATAGCTTTTTGCTCGACATGTATGCGATGCGATTTACACAAGGCGGATTTAACGTCGTGACTGCATCGAGCGCTGATGATGCGCTCGGAAAGCTTCGAGGGGGACTTGTGCCAGACATCATGCTCCTAGATGTAGTGATGCCTGCAATAGATGGATTTGAACTTCTTGAGATGATAAACAAAGAAGGACTTGCGAAAGAGACTATCAAGATCTATCTCTCAAACCTTGGCCAAGAGCAAGACATCGCGCGGGGTAAGGCACTCGGCGCAGCAAGCTACATCGTCAAAGCAAACTCTACTCCAAGTGAAGTCGTAGCACATGTGCTCGATATAATGAAACAACATGGATTATAAAAAGCTGTTTGAAACATTCATTGATACGCTCGTACGCGAAGAAGGATCAGACCTGCATCTTTCAACAGACCGAATACCTGCAGTACGAGTAAATGGAGAACTCATGTTTCTTGCAAACCAGCAAGTACTTACACAGCAGGATATGGCAGGTATCACTGAAGCCATCCTCAGCCCAGAGCACCACAAACATTTTCTTGCAGTGCAAGAACTTGATTTTGCGTATGAGTATCAAGGAACAACCCGCTTGCGTGGAAATGTCTTTGTCCAGCAAGGCAAGTATTCGATGGTGCTGCGTCTTATTCCGCATGTAAAAACCATCGAAGAACTCAAACTCCCACCTATTCTTGCGGACTTTGCACGTCGCAAGCAAGGCTTCTTTCTCGTAGTGGGGCCAGTCGGTCAAGGAAAGAGTGCAACGATGTCGAGTATGGTGGGGCTCATCAACGAAGAGCGTTCCGCACACATTCTCACTATTGAAGACCCGGTGGAGTACGTATATGAGCAAAAGAAATCAATCATTGACCAGCGTGAAGTGGGGATGGACACTGCTGATTTCCAAAATGCACTCCAGGCAGCATTTCGCCAAGATGTGAACGTCATCCTTGTCGGTGAGATGCGAAATCCAGAAACCATCGCTACAGCCGTTACTGCAGCGGAAACGGGGCACTTAGTGCTTTCAACACTTCACACCAACAATGCATCACAAACGATTGACCGTATCATTGACTCATTTCCCGCAGCACAGCAAGACCAGATTCGTATTCAACTCGCATCGTCTCTCATTGGCATTTTCTCGCAGCGTCTAATTCCCCGTGTTGCAGGAGGGCGCGTGCCTGCGTATGAGCTCTTGATCAATAACAACGCCGTTGCAAACCTCATTCGCGAGAAGCGCACCCATGAGCTCGACATGGTGATAGAAACAGGAGCAGAGCAAGGCATGATAGATATGAACCGCTGTCTTGTTGAGCTCGTGCGCCAGGGAGAAATCACGATAGAGAATGCCTATACCTATTCATTTAATCCAAAAAATCTTGAGCGCCTCCTGTCATAGTCTATGAATTATATCTACGAAGCTATTACCAATACCGGAGAGAAACGAAATGGCACTATCGAGGCTGTAAGTCGTGACCTTGCAGTTTCAGGGCTCCAGCGCCGTGGTCTCATTGTGACGTCTATCAAAGACGAGGAACAAGCGAAAAAATGGTTCCAGCTTACTATTTACGAACGCATTCCAATGAAGCAGGTCGTGATCCTCTCGCGCCAGATTTCTACGCTCTTTGATGCACAAGTTTCAGCACTTAAAGCCTTTTCACTTCTGGCAGATAACAGCCAAAATAAACTTCTCGGAAAAAAGCTCGGACAAGTAGTGCTTGACTTGCAGGGTGGTTCGTCTATTGCAAACGCACTCGCAAAGCATCCAGACGTCTTTTCTGAATTTTATGTAAACATGGTGAAGGCTGGCGAAGAATCGGGAAAGCTTAGTCAGGTATTTTCATACATGGCGGACTACCTCGACCGACAATACGCGCTCACGAGCAAAACCAAGCACGCGCTCGTCTACCCAGCATTTGTTATCGGGATATTTATTACCGTGATGATCCTTATGTTTACGATAGTGGTACCAAAGCTCTCAGCAATCATCGCAGAGTCAGGGCAGGAAGTGCCATTTTATACCAAGATCATTATGGCTATTTCGAGTTTCCTCGTGCACTATGGCATATTCCTTCTCATTGGGTTTGTCGTACTCGTCGGCTATCTCATCAGGCTCTCTCGCACCAAGTATGGTAAGGAGTCACTCGACGAACTCAAACTCACCATTCCGCTCATCGGGCACCTCTACCAAAAGCTCTATCTCGCGCGTATCGCAGACAACCTCGATACCATGCTCTCAAGTGGTATTCCTATCATACGAGCACTCGAGATCACGGCGAAAGTTGTGGGTAACAAGAGGTACCAAAACGTCATGCTTGCGTCCGTAGAAGCAGTAAAGGCAGGTAAATCACTCTCCCAAGCGCTCGCCATGCACCCAAATGAAGTACCAAAGATCATGACCCAAATAGTCCTTGTCGGAGAAGAAACGGGATCAGTCGGTAGTATTCTCAAAATGCTTGCGAAGTTTTATAACCGCGAAGTGGACGAGGCAGTAGACACACTTGTCGGACTCATTGAGCCGTTTATGATTATTTCGCTCGGTGTGGGAGTCGGAATCCTTCTTATCTCTATCCTTGTGCCTATCTATAACATTGCTGGAGGTATCAGCTAGGGTGTGCAAAAGCCCGGGCTGGCGCGGGGCGCCATCGTGATATACTGAGAGAGTTACAAGAACATTGTAATAATCGATTATTATCATTTAGACTAACTTTTTAGTATGAAAAAGAATTACAAAGGCGGTTTTACCCTCATCGAACTTTTGGTGGTAATCGCAATTATCGGAATCCTCGCATCAGT
>CBFIGQ010000012.1:0-2334 GCA_965662335.1 Minisyncoccia bacterium | reverse complement strand
ATGATTTCCCTGCCGCGCTTCACGCCATACATGGTGCACATATCGTTCTCCGTAACTCCGCAACCTAACAATTCATTCAAGCCGACACCGCTTCGCGGCGCGGCTTAATTCAGGCGTTAGGCGTCATCGCTCCTTGTTCAGATCAACCCTGTCAACCAGCCATGCGCCGGCCTGCCGCGCCGCACACGCTCTCTCGCGCGGCGCACTGCGCCCCATTTGTGTTCGTGGCGCGCGTTGACTTCGGCCCGGCTCAGTGGCCGCGGCGGTCTGGCATCCGTACCCGGCCCGAGCGCCCATACCGCGCCCCACTTGCCGCTCGTCACTAGAGATCGGTCATAGCGCGCGATGTGAACTGCATCGGGCTGCGTCTGCTTGATGTAGCGCAGCATGGAAGACACGGTTCGCTGATTGCGGTCGAGCGCCGTTGCAATCTCGGCCGCGCGCAGTGGGCCGTCGCGATCGAGCAGGGCGAGGATGGCGGGGCGCATGGGCGGGTGCTTCAATGCGTTGCTCCTAGAACGGGATGTCGTCGGCTCGGCTGTAGCGCCACGACAGTGGCTTCTGCAGCGGGTCGTCGCGCTGAGGGTGCCGCTCCCACAGCTCGAAGTAGCGGCGCAGCAGGTTCGGCTGGTTGTGCAGTTCGTACAGGTGGCGGCCCATGAAGCGCGCCAGCCAGGCGGCGTGCTTGTAGGTCTTGCGCGTCCATCTGAATCTCTTGCGTGCCATCGCTTCCTCATTTCTCCACCAGCCGCCCAACCCTTCGCTTGAGCGAACCGTTCCGGCCGCTCAGCTCAAACGTTAGGCCCCAATCCCATGCGCCTTCTCAATGGCGAGGCAGACGGAATCCACCTTCGCGATCACGATCGGCTCAACAAGCGCCAGCGGGAACTCGTCGCCAATGATCTGCATGCGCTTGAATTCCGTCAGCGGCACCTGGACTTGGGACGGTGTTGATGGTGACGGCTCGGTTTGCGTCGGGCGAGGGGATGCATACACCGCGAAGGCCCCTGCCTCGTCTCTGCTGCAAAAGCGCAGCACACCGGCCTTGCTTGTGCCATAGAGGCTGTCGCGCACGGCGTAGCCAATCGGCGGGCACGTTTCCAAGTGGCGCAGCCAATCGGTATCGCTCCACCCGACTGGCGTAGGCGGCCTTTCGCTGGCCCACCAGTCTTCGTCGGCCGCCATCGCGGCATCAATCGCCGCGCAGTAGTCGGCAAACGTGCCATCAGCTCGCGCCCATATCGGCTCTTCAACCAGCTCCAGCACCGTCCGACCGTCAGGTGTCGCGCGCTCGCTCAGCTTCTCCGCCAACCAGCGCCCGCGCTCCGCCCACAAGGCTTGCTCTTTCGCTTCATCGCCTCTCAGGTCTTGCAGCGTCACCGTGATGTTTCCATCCGCCATCGTTTCCTCGCTCCGGCCACAAGGGGCCTAACAGGCGGGTCAACCGGACCCGCTACGGCCTTCGGCCTACGTAGGCCGGTTACCCTTTTCGTTAGGCTTCATGTGGCGTTCAGCCACATATCGAATGCCTCCAGGGTCGGCGGCTCCTTCTTGGTGCTCACCACCCAGTCGGGGCCGCCGCGCGGATCGTCGTGCGCGTAGCCCGGCTGGCACCCCTTCGGAATTCCCGTTGCGCCGTCGCGGTAGAAGCTCGAAACGCCGCAGGGCATCAAGTCGTCCATCCTGCACCCGCACTCGCCGGGCGCCACGATGCCGGTGAACCCGCCCGCAATCAGTATCACGCGGGGGTTCGGTGGCTCAATCGTCTCGTCGTCGTCCATCGTCACTCCTTAAATTCACGCGCTTCGGACCCAGCCTAACTAGGCGTTCAAGGCGCGACTGGCCTACGGCCAGCGGCCTTAACTTCGACGTTAGGCGTCTTCCTGCTCATCGGTGCTGAAGCTGTAGCTCACCCGCGTGCTCACGGTGAAATCGCCGTCGCAGTGCGGGCACGAAACCTCGTGCTCGCCTTCTTCGTACAGCTTCCACCAATCGTTGTCGGCCACCTTGCACTCCTGGCCGCAGTGCGGGCAGCGCGGGTCGTTGTTGCCCCAGTAGTCGGACGGGCAATGCCGCTCCGATGCCTTGGCCTTCTTCAGCGCTTCAAACTTTTCCATCGTCGTTCTCCTTGTTTCTCACCCACACGCCTAACCGCCAGTTCAACTCGGACGCCCATTCGGGCGCCTGTTAACTTATTGGTTAGGCGTCAGCACCACCATCTGCCCGCGGACTACTCCTGCGTCGCGCTGCATCTGTCCGTACTCGCGGCACGTCTGCACGAGGTTGTCGCCCAACATGCCGCAGAATCCAAGGCCGTCCAGGCTTTCATACAGC
>CBFIGQ010000011.1:0-1873 GCA_965662335.1 Minisyncoccia bacterium | reverse complement strand
CATCAAATGTCGTACTAAAGGTGGTATGATTGTAGATGTATTTGGCATTGAAGCATTCTTGCCAGGTTCGCAAATTGATGTTAAACCAATTCGTGATTACGATATTTTTGTAGGAAAAACAATGGAATTCAAAGTTGTTAAAATCAACCACGAATACAAAAATGTTGTTGTTTCTCACAAAGCTCTTATTGAAGCTGAGTTAGAACTACAGAAAAAAGAAATTATTGCTAAACTAGAAAAAGGTCAAGTTCTTGAAGGAACTGTTAAGAACGTAACTTCTTACGGTGTATTTATGGATCTTGGTGGTGTTGATGGATTAATCCACATTACTGACCTTTCGTGGGGACGCATTTCTCACCCAAGCGAAATTGTAGAATTAGATCAGAAATTAAATGTTGTAATTCTTGATTTTGATGATGACAAAAAACGTATCGCGCTTGGTCTTAAACAATTGACTCCTCACCCATGGGATAACTTGGATGCTGAGTTGAAAGTTGGTGACAAAGTTAAAGGTAAAGTTGTTGTTATTGCCGACTATGGTGCATTTGTTGAAATTGCAACAGGTGTTGAAGGTTTAATCCACGTTTCAGAAATGAGCTGGAGCCAGCACTTACGTAGCGCACAAGACTTCTTAACCGTTGGCGACGAAGTTGAAGCTTCAATTCTTACTTTAGACCGCGACGAGCGTAAAATGTCTCTTGGTATCAAACAATTAAAAGAAGATCCTTGGTCGAAAATTGATACTGAATTTGGCGTTGGAAGCAAGCACACTGCAAAAGTTCGCAACTTCACCAACTTTGGTGTATTTGTAGAAATTGCTGAAGGAGTTGACGGATTGATTCACATCTCAGACTTGAGTTGGACGAAAAAAATCAAACACCCATCGGAATTTACTGCTATTAGCGAGCCTATTGAAGTTGTTGTACTTGACATCGACAAAGACAACCGTCGTTTAAGTTTAGGACACAAACAATTGGAAGAAAATCCATGGGATGTATTCGAAACTATCTTTACTTCAGATTCAATTCACGAAGGAACTGTGGTTGAATTAATGGACAAAGGTGCTGTTATTGCACTTCCATACGGAGTTGAAGGATTCGCTACTCCACGTCACTTGGTGAAAGAAGATGGTACTTCTGTTAAGCAAGAAGAAAAACTTGATTTCAAAGTTATTGAGTTCAATAAGTCAGCTAAAAGAATTATCGTTTCTCACTCAAGAATTTTCGAAGATGTAAAACGCGCTGCAGACGGCGAAAAACGCAAAACTCAAACTCGTTCGACTAAACGAGCAACAAAATCGCCTGCTATTAACATCGAGAAAACAACTCTTGGCGACATCAGCGCATTGGCTGCTTTGAAGTCGCATATGGAGAAAGACGAGAAAAAAGATAAGTAGCAGTTGGTGTATGTAAACTGATTTTCGTAAATTGAAGCATGGCATTCGAAATTCGAAAAAACGGAAAGTATACTTTAGTTAAAGTAAACGCCGACAGATTAGATACGAACAACGCACCCGACCTAAAATCGGAACTGGTTGTTGTTAACAACGAAGGTGAAAAAAACATTGTCCTCGATTTAAGTAGTGTAAACTACTGCGATTCGTCGGGATTGAGGGCTGTTTTAGTTGCCAATCGTATTTGCGAAGATGCGATAGGAACGTTTATCCTTTGCGGTTTACAACCGGATGTAGAAAACCTAGTTCAAATTTCGATGCTTCACACGGTTCTGTTAATTACAGAAACAGTTGAAGAGGCAGAGGGATTATTGGAAAAGAAAGAAAATCTGTAAATCAGAATGTCTTTCGAATTAACAATACTAGGTAGTAATTCAGCATTACCAACTTCGAATAGATATCCAACCGCCCAGGTACTTG
>CBFIGQ010000010.1:0-1801 GCA_965662335.1 Minisyncoccia bacterium | reverse complement strand
GAGGGGCTGTCATGAGCGCCCAGATCATCAGCATGCAGGCCTGGCGCGTGGCGCATTCGGAGCGGCCGGCGTTGTGCTTGGAGCTGCTCCGAGTATGGGTCTGGCCGGTGCGGGTTTGGCTGGCTTGGTGGGGGGTGCGGTGATGCGCGACACCATTCTTTCCCTTTATGACCTAACCGGGAACATGGCCAAGCCGTGGATTGAGGCCGGATACAAGGCCGTTATCGTTGATATGCAACACAAGGGCGGGGTTTCTGACGACGGAGTTTTGATGCGCGTCGGTGCTGATATTCGCTCAGGCTGGATGCCACCGAGGGATCTAATAGACCGCGTCGCTTTTGTGGCCGCATTTCCGCCTTGCGATCACCTTGCCGTCTCGGGCTCGAGATGGTTCAAGGGGAAGGGGCTCCGAAAGCTGGCGCTTTCTATTGATCTTTTTGCTACTGCAGCAGAGCTGTGCGAGTGGATTGGCGCCCCGTACATCATTGAAAACCCAGTCAGCACAATTTCCACCTACTGGAGAAAGCCTGACGCGGTCTTCCATCCCCATCACTTCACTCTTCTTGAGCCGGAAGATAACTACACCAAACAGACGTGTTTGTGGGTGGGGGGGGGGTTCGTCATGCCAGCTAGCTGTCAAGACTTTACCCTCGGGAAGCCGGGTGACCGCATCCACAAATGCGCCCCGGGGCCGGATCGGCACAACATCCGCAGCGCCACCCCGATGGGGTTTGCCAGAGCGGTTTTTGAGGCGAACGGGAAAGCGCTGCGCGAGGGGGTTGTTTAATGGCCCGCATCCGCACCATCAAGCCCGAATTCTGGACGGCTGAGCAGATCATGGAGTGTTCGCCGAACGCTCGCCTGCTGTTCATCGGGATGTGGAACTTCTGCGACGACGCCGGGATTCACCCGGCCAGTTGCAAGACGCTGAAGGCCGAGGTGTTCCCTTCTGATGACATCACGGCATCCGAGATCGGAACCCTGGTGGCCGAGCTGGAAGGGCAGGGCCTGATCGAAGAATACGAGGTTGATGGTCGCGTGTTTTGGCTCGTTACAGGCTGGCATCACCAGAAGATTGACCAGCCCACATACAAGCATCCAAGGCCCGACGGGACTATCCCTGAAGGCGCTCCAAAGCGCCGCGCAGCCCGCGCTTCCTCTGCTCAAAATGCAGTGTTCGCCGAATGTTCGCCGAACAATCATCGAACGAACGAGGAGTGTTCACCCCCGGAAGGGAGGGGAAGGGAAGGGAAGGTAAAGGAACCTCCTACCCCTCCTACCGCACGCGAGGGGGAATTCCCGATGGACCTGACCTGGGATCCATCCGCCCACTTCCTGACCCTGGCCCGACAAGCCGGAGCGCCTGCCCCCACCGCCGAGGCCCTTGCCGAGTTTCGGAGCTACTGGATCGGCCAAGGCGCCGCGATGAGCCAGCACCAGTGGGACCACAAGCTGCTGACGAACATGAAGGCCCAGAAGCTCCGCGGCGGACAGGCCCCGCCAGGCAGGCCAAAGGCCCGGGCGTCACCCGGACAGCCCCGGACCCTCTCGGAGGGTAGGGCAGCAGCAGCAAAGGCGATCTTCAACCCCGGGCCAGCAGAGGCAGACCATGGACATGAGCGCAGGACAATCGACGTTACGCCAGCCCCTCAAGCGGAGTTGGGTGCGAAAGCTCTTCGCTGAGCTGCAGGGCAACTACGGGACGCGGTTTTTGGACATGTGGCGCAGCGGCCAGGCAGACACCAACGGCGACGACGTGGGGCTGCAGAACGCGATGGACATGTGGGCCGAGAAGCTGGCC
>CBFIGQ010000009.1:0-12604 GCA_965662335.1 Minisyncoccia bacterium | reverse complement strand
TGACTGTCATCTGGCTTCTCCTCTACTGCCCCTGGTATCGCCTGATCAAATGATGGCCATCCAGTACCTGAGTCAAATTTTGCATCACTTGCAAAGAGTGGGTTGCCACACGCCGCGCACATATACGTACCGTCAGCTTTTTCATGCACGAGACTACTACTCATCCTTGCTTCTGTACCCTTCTCTCGCATAACCGCATACTGCTCGGGTGTGAGTTCCTTCTTCCATTCTTCTTCAGTTTTGATGATTTTGTCTGACATATTATTTCTTATAGATGTCTTGTAATAAATTTGCATACTTCTCTTGCACCTTCTCAAGTTTGGGATTGATCACTAGGGTGCAATACCCGGCGTTCTCGTGGTTACTATAGTAGTCCTTATGGTAGTTTTCAGCTTCGTAGAATGTCGTGAGGGGCTCAACAGTGGTGACGATCGGCGCGCCCATTTCGTTTGATGTGTTTGCTTCAGCGATGAATTTCTCTGCGGCTTCTTTTTGCTGCGGTGTCGTATAGAAGACCACTGATCTATATTGTGTACCGACGTCATTACCCTGCCTGTTGGGTGTTGTTGGGTCATGTGAACCAAAGAATACCGTGAGCAAGTCTTCGTATCTCACTTGTGTCGGATCATACTCGACTCGCACGACTTCTACGTGCCCTGTCTCGCCAGTGCACACCTGCTCATATGTCGGGTTTGGCACGCTCCCGCCTGCGTATCCTGGTACGACACTATTGACCCCCTTCATCATCTTGAAGACCGCTTCTGTGCACCAAAAACACCCTCCGCCAAATACTGCTGTTTGTAACTTTTCCATATATAAACTGTAACATAGTCGTCAAGAAAAAAAGCTCCCGCAAGGGAGCTTTTTTTATGCGACAATTTTTTGAAAATGCTTGGCATCGTACCATTCAGTTATACCAGTGACCCAAGCAATATTGTCTGAAAATGGTCCGCGATTCGCCCTTGCTCGATTCGCTTCTTCTTCAGTTTCAAATGAAATAAAGGTTTTGCCATTTTCGGTCTTGATACGCTCCACCTTTTTCCATGGCCACATACTGACCAGTATTCCAAGTGAGTACCATCCTTCCTCTGTCATTTCAACATCGTCTCCAATGCATGGTTGGTACCCATTTCTTGTGTATGCGTCATTCATTTCACGAACATATTGAAGGCTGGAAAGAGTACGCTCCTGAGGAGTTTCGTAATCGATTTCTGAGGCATAATGTCCCATATAGATTTGATTTAAAGAGTGATGACTTTTTGCTTTAGGATTATAGGGATATTTCCGGAAAAGTCACTACCGCTCCCCTACCTGCTGTCTCCACATTGCTTGATAGAGTCCTTGCTTTGCGAGAAGCTCGCCGTGGGTGCCGCTTTCGGTGAGCATTCCTTTTTCAAGTACATAGATCCGATCTGCATGCATGATGGTCGAAAGCCTGTGCGCAATGAGTATCGTGATGCGATCACTTGTGCCTGATACATCTTTGATAGTCTTTGAGATTTCTTCTTCAGTGAGAGAGTCCAGCGCGCTTGTCGCCTCATCAAAGACGAGAATGTTGGGGTCACGAAGGAGCGCGCGAGCTATGGAGAGGCGCTGTTTTTCACCACCTGAGACTTTGACCCCGCCTTCTCCGATTACTGTATCGAGCCCGCTTCCGCCGCGCTCCAGGAGGTTTTGGCACTGCGCCTTTTTGAGCGCATCAAGACATGCTTCATCACTAGCCATAGGATTTACGAAAAGCAAATTTTCGCGAATGGTACCAGAGAATAGCTGTGTGTCTTGGGTGACAAAGCCGATCTGTGTGCGAAGCTCTTCTTTGTCGATGTCTTTAAAAGAAATACCGTTGTACTGTATGTCACCACTTGTAGGTTCGTAGAGTCCGACGAGGAGCTTCACAAGCGAGGTCTTACCAGATCCGGACGGGCCAACGAAGGCAATAGTTTCCCCTTTCTTGACCGCAAAACTCATGTCAGAGAGTGCCTTTGTGCTTGCGCTTTTGTAGCCAAATGACACATGTTCAAAGCCGAGCTTGGTAACCGCACCTACTGATTTTGGCTCAAGTGCGCGAGGTTCAGGCTTTGTTTCCATGAGCGCTTTGTAGTTGGCAAGAGAAGCTTCTGCGGTACGGTACGTTGCGATGAATGCGACGAATTGTGTCAGCGGATAAAAGAGATAAAAGGAGTAAATATTGAGCGAGAGATACTGACCGAGCGTGATGCGCTGGGTAAATATTGAATAAAACAAAAAGAGATAAATGCCCGCTCGTATTGCATTGGTGACTGTGCCCTGCACAAAGTCGAGCATGCGCAGGTATTTGAGCTTTTTGAGTTCGAGCTTCAAAATCTTTTCAGTCACACCATTGAGTCGCTCTACTTCCTGTCCTGCGAGACCGAGCGACTTTACAAGCTCGATATTGCGCAGACTCTCAGTAGTTGCTCCGGCGAGCGCCGTCGTCTCTGCCACAATTGTTGCCTGGATTGTTTTGATTCGCTTTGAAAAGAAAAGTGTGATGCCGCCAATGATGAGCACCATCCCTGCATAAATAATAGCTATCGGCCAGTACACTACTGCAGCATACGTGAGTACAAATACTAATATAATAGAAGATGCAAAAATAACATTTATGGTATCGAGAATTAGTTTTTCAGTATCTTGTCTTGCTTTTTGAAGTTTCCCAAGCGTCTCTCCACTTCGTTCATCTTCAAATGCAGCGTACGGAAGATCAAGCGAGTGCTTGACGCCTTCTCTATACATGTCTGCCCCACTGCGCTGACTGACCGTGTTGAGATAATAATCTTGGAAGTTTTTTGCAACACGAGAGATAAATGCAGTTCCAACAAACACCAAGAGGAGAGTAATCGTACCGCGTAGAAATTCTGCCTTGGTGAGGATATCAAAGCGTAGCGCATACCGATCTATGATGCGCTGATAGATAATAGGCTCCACCATAGAAAATACGCTATTGATGAGCGCAAGTACTATGACAAGCACGCACATTTTCCAGTACTTACGAAGGTATTGCTTGAGGATATTCATAGGTCGGCAGTATAACCTACTTTACTGGCATATCAATCCCTCCCCAGAGGTTTGCAGTGTTGATACTACTATTACCAGATGCCTTTATATAGAGAAAGAGCTGCATCTTGTATGCGGCTGCCCATTTGATGAGATTTTCTACCAAATAGCGGCCCTTGGTCATATCGCCCATACCATAAATATTGATGACTGTTTGTAGCTGTGCATCATCAATTTTTTCCATCATTTCTTTCCAGAGCGCGAGCTGGGAATCCATCTTTTCAGGAAAGTTTGCGTGACTAACATCAGCTCCTGAAAGTGGAGCGGTCTTATACGCCTCAGTCGTACCTTCATAGATCACGTGTGTTCCATTTACAAAAATAGTCGCTAGGTACTGGAGAAGCTCAAGTGTGGTGCGCTGACCTTCTGTTGGCTTGTAGCCATCTGTTTCTGCTGGGATTTTTTCCCACAAATGCTTGAGGATACGGAATTCATTTTCTATGGAAGCCATGAGGTTCTCTTTGGTATAAATCATAAAAAAATATTATTACTCTGTAATGGGGTGCCCATCGGGGTTCGAACCCGAGATAACAGAACCACAACCTGTTGTGTTACCACTACACTATGGGCACCATGTATTATCTTTTGCATGGCTATTGTGGATCGCCATGCGTTTCTCGTTATACCAAATTTGACCATTATTGGCCAGTAGGTCGCTCGGGTACTTGAGGCTTCCAGTGATGACTCATGATGTGCTCATACACAATACTCCCAATAACCGCAGTAATAAGGATGCTTACATAGAGCGCCACTCCTTCTCGAAAAGATATTGGGATGGAACGAAACGATCCGAGAAAAAATGCAATATACCAACTACTAATAGAAACTGCGCCAAGAGAAAATGCGAGTCGTCTAAAACGCCGCGCTGGAAGTGTCTGGTCAAGCGAGAGCTGCCGAATGCGCGGAGAAACGAGAAAGTTGAGAAAGAATCCGTTTACGGTGAGCGTTGCAACTACGACAAGCTTTGTGAGGAATTTTGATGAAACGCTCAGGCGTGCCTGCTCAGGAAGATAAAGCATAATACCGCTCAAAATAAGGATTGAGAGTCCGATCCAAATCACGTTTGACAGTGTATCCATTGTTTCCTTCTGCTCCTGACTTATGACACCGCGCTTGAGAAATCGAAAGAACATGATGTCAGTAATAGTTGCGCCGCCGAGTCCAAGTATGAACCCAATGTTATGCAGGATTACCCACCAAATCTTTTGGCTCGACAGGAGCGCAAAGAGTTCACCAGTCTCATGACCAAAGAGAGCTCCGACAAGCAAAAATGATGCAAGCGCAGACCCAAGACACCATACGCACCAATGCTTAATTACAAACGCCTGGAGCGCGATAAGGTACAGCGAAAAAAACGCCCCGAGACACGTTAGAATCACCATCACCCAAAGCACAGGTGTTGTGAAAAGGTGCGGAGAAACTACTGCTAGTACGTACAGGACTGCATTTATAGCGTAATAGAGGAGCCCGAGCACTGAATTATCAATACCGAGTGTGGTAGAAAATGTAGAATGGACAACTTTGTCACATGAGCCCTCACGTGGACAGACAAGTTTTACGTTCTGCTGTTTGCGCGTACGTATATAGAGCGAGATACAGATACCAAGCAGTGAGGCAAAGAGTCCGAGATAGATGTGCATGCGCACAGTATATCACCTAAAGTGCAGTCTCTGTCTTGTACACACTTGCAAGCGCGTACATAAATGAAATGATGAGCGGACCTATAAGTATCCCGAGTGGTCCGACGAGTGCAATACCGCCAAGCACTGACAGGAGCACAAGGAGCGGATGAATATCTATCTTGCGCCCAACAACATATGGATTGAGCACGTTGTCGATACTTCCGACAAGTACTGCTGCCCACACTCCAAATCCAATAGCAGCTCCAGTTCGGCCAGTGAGTACAAGAAAGAGAAATGCAGGGACTGCTACGAGTGCGGTTCCAATGGTCGGCACAAGTGAAGCAATACCTGCAAGTACCCCAAAGAGCGCTGCATTGGGTACACCAAAGATCCACAGTCCTATACCCATGAGCGTACCCTGCACCAGTGCGATGAGGAGATACCCTTTCATGATGCCGTTGACTGCGCCATTGAGCCGTTCAAGGATATGGTTGGTGCTTTCGTCAGAGAGCGGGCTAAATTTCACCATCGTTTCTCTCCAGCGCGCTCCATCTTTGAGGAAATAAAACAAGGCGAGTAAGACAAGGAGGAATGAGAAGAGTGTAGAGAGTGTTGTGGTGAATGCGTTTCCAATCCCAAGGGCAAGTTTGCTCGTCACCTGCTCTATCCCGGCCTGCAGGTTGAGCACGCCTCCTGGTACAAGTCCCGATATCGAGCGGCCGAGTACTCGGGTGATGTTGTCGAGTCCCCCGTGATCTGTAACCCATCCACTGATACTTTGGGCTTGGTTAAAGACAAGTGTCCCAACAGTAAATACTGGAATACAGAGCACGATGATAAAGAGGAGAATAGTAATGAGCGACGCAAGCCAGTGCACTTTTACTTTTCGGCTTATGTAGTGGTATACCGGGAAAAGGACTGCTGAGAGCGCAATCGCTAAAATGATGACCTTTGCAAACGGCCACAATATGAGTACGGTGAATACCACTGCAATAGTAAAGAGCCCTGCGTACACATAGCGGCGTATTGAATGGTCTTGCATATACCGAAAGTATACACTATAGTACGGGATACATTCTCTTTGAATGCACTTTGCGCGGGTGGCGAAACTGGTAGACGCACTACCTTGAGGTGGTAGCGGGAGCAATCCTATGGAGGTTCAAGTCCTCTCTCGCGCACATAAAAATAATCCCCTTCTACGGGGATTATTTTTATTCTACTGGAGTTACTTCTGGAGCCTGGTTTGCTGCTTCGACTATCTCATCCATTTCCTGTGCTTCTACCTTTGCACTGCCTCCGAGGATCTGCTTCATCTTGCGGCGTACTTCCTTGGCTGCCTTGTCTCGAATGTAGTAGAGCTTGCTTCGTCGAGTCTTTGCACGCTTGGTAACCTCGATACGGTCAATCATTGGAGAGAAGAGTGGGAAAATACGCTCTACCCCTACCGCATTTGATACCTTGCGGACGGTAAAGGTTGCTCCTGGCTCTGTGCCATGCTTGCGCGCGAGCACAAGCCCTTCAAATGCCTGAAGACGGTACTTGCCTTTATCTTCGATTTTGCTCCATACACGCACGGTGTCACCTGATGCAAAATCAAGTCCTTTTCGTGCCTCTATGTCGACAGTAGTAAATGCCATAAGGCCTTCAATCTATCACGCTTTTACGTACTTTGCAATAGCCTCGGCAAAGTCCTCGGGGTATGGCGCCTCGACCGAGAGCAAGGTCCCGTCTGGGCCAGCAAAGGCAATGCTTTTTGCATGGAGCGCAACCCTTCCAAACCCAAGTCCTGCCTTTCCGCCATAGAGACTATCACTCACTATGGGCCGCTGGAGATATTTCATATGGACGCGTAGCTGGTGCGTGCGCCCAGTCTTGGGCCATAGATGCATAAAGGTTACCCGCTCGCCCGTTTCGTCCTCAAATTGGTGTACTGCTTCCCACATGGTCACCGCTTCGCGCAGCTCACCCCGCACACCGCGGCCTGCCTGCCAGCGCCGAAAGTCACCACTACTTCTGCCGATCGGCTCGTCTACTATTCCCTTTGCTTCCTTGAAATGTCCCCAGACAAATGCATGGTACTGCTTTTGCACGTTGCGATCTTTAAATTGCTGCTTTAGATATTTAAATGACTCTTGGGTCTTTGCAATAACAAGACACCCTGATGTTTCCTCATCAAGCCGGTGCACGATACCGGGCCGCTCTATTACCTTGCCATCGGTTTCCATATTCTCCCCGACACCTTTTATTTCTGGTCGCTCGGATAGGATCCAGTCCACGACCGTTGGCACAGTACCCTTACCATCCCCGTGCGTACGCAAGCCCGCTGGTTTGTTAATAATAAGAAGATCGTTATTTTCGAAAAGGATATCCATATATTACGCAACATTTCCAAGCGTGACAGACTTTCTTCTCTTTGCGATAAGAGACTCAATTTTATTCACGTACTTATTACTTTCAAACTGCACGAGCGCATCTTTTGCCTGGGGTACTTCTTCTGAAATTTTTAGAAGCAAACCAAACGCCTCGTCATAACTTTCAGAAACTGCTTCTGCACCAACTGTGCGAGCATATGCAGAAAATAGTTTGCACTGCTCTGCAATTTGTCCAATAACATCAATTGATACCAAATGACCTTGGAGCGCTTCTGAATTCTCTATACGATTTTGCCAGAGACCGATCAGGTCTTCTGTTGTCTTGCCGTCTACTGATAAAACAATTTTAGGAACGTACAGATTTTCGATCGGCGACCCAGTATTGTCTAGGAAATATTTGAGCTGTGTTAGATGGGTGTTCTCTATATCACCCAAAAGATTGTTTATTTTTTCTTCAAACAACTCTCCCTCCACTGAGCGGTATGAGACATCAATACCAAGCGCGAGAAAATCATTCTCATTTTCCGAGTGACTTAACTCAATAATCGCATCTACACCATTATATAATTCATCGTATTTTGAAGGAGGAATAATTTTAATTTTCTCTCCAAACCATTTGTAAGTATCAACTCCTTCTATAAGGATAGTTTCGAGAATAGTTGCCATTTTCTTAAGAATCTTGCGCTCATGACTATCTGAGTGACTGATGCGTTCAACTTTATTTTTTGCCCTTTCAAGATCAGCCTCTATTTCGTCCATACTGTAGAGATGAATAAATGATTCTATATACTCTTGTATATATGTATCATCAATATCTTTGTCACCGGTGATCAGAAGTGCCTCTTGATACATTCTTTCTATTTCTTCCTCACTAAAGCGCTCGATGAGTGTCATTCGCGTTTCTTCTTTTTGCTCATCCTTCTTTTCAAATGCAGCAAGGTTGATAGTTCCCACTGGTTTGAATGAGCGATCTTCTCGCGTAATAAATTCTGGCTCATTTTCTTCTTGTACAAGTTCAGTTTCAAGCTTTTGACGCTCTTCTTCCTCTACAGAAACAAAGGGTATTCCCTTTTCTTTTGCAATCTTTCTTCGTTCAAAATTTTCTTTGCGGCGCATAGCAGCCACACGTTCCTGCTCTGCTTTTTCCTCATCACTTTTTATTTTTTGAAGCATCTCAGGGTTGACCTCTGTTACTTCTTCTTTACCTTTAATAATAGGTTTGCTTTCCCAGTTCATATCATTAAATAATATTTGTTATTTCTAACAAACTACCCACCTGTTTCCAGGCAAAAGGTTTAAGCTTTTCATTGTTTCCAAGCAAAATACCTTTCATCTTTTTGAAAAGCTCAATATCGTTTCCGCCATCACCAATCGCAACTGCATTTTCGTATGAGAGGTTGTGTTCGTCGAGATATCGTTTTGCAATCGAAATCTTTGCATTGGACTCATCTCCTGAAGAGACAATATCAGCGAGTGTTCTTGATTCATCAAACACAAGCTGTGAACATGCACGCCAATCATCCGATCCGATACGTTTCGCAATAGTAGAAACAATGAGATCGACCGATCCAGACAAAAGTACTACATGCCATCCTTTTGTTTTTGCATCTGATACCATTGTTGCTGCGTCTGGCCTGAGCACTATGTCGTGCGCAAATGTTTCAAGCTCATCTTTGGTTATAGATCCGCGACTACTATGGATACGAAATAATTCTTTGGTCCAGTTATTGTACTCGAGCTTGTGTTCTAAATATTGTTCAAAAAGTGCGTGATCTTCTTGGGCAGTAATACCTAGTTTAAGGTTGAGATGGAGCCACGTTGAATCTGGTGTCACTGTGCCATCGAGATCGAGAAATATAACCTTTTGCATAGCCGTACTATACCACCTGCGCACAATAAGAAAAAACCACGACTACTCGTGGTTTTTTCTTATTGTGCGCCCTGAGGGATTCGAACCCCCGACCTTCGCTGTGTAAAAGCGCTGCTCTACCAACTGAGCTAAGAGCGCAAACTCTTTTTGTATGGTGCCCCCGCTTGGAATCGAACCAAGAATAACGGCTTAGAAGTCCGCAGTTATATCCATTTAACTACAGGGGCTCAAGCTTATCGTTTCGGAACAATGCCCGAGGACTTTGCAACTGTAGCATCCAATCGCATTTTTGTGAACTCCTCAGAAGTGCCCCAGGGCAAGAGATGCCGCAAATCCGAGCGCTCCGGCAAGCGCTATGGTCGCGATGAGCGCAAGTACTCGGTGCACTCTACGCCTATCGCGCAAGAGCTGGAGCTGGCCTTCTGGCAAGAGATTGAGTTCGCGATATGTACCCAAGGAGAGTCCTATCGCGCTACTATATGCTTGGGCATCATGCTCAAGAAGTGCCGGAATGGTGTGTTCAAATGATAGACAGTGCCGCCACGGGTTAGCACTCGTGACGCTCGTACGGAGTTGGGAACTGAGAAAGTCAGTAAGACCTTTTATACCTCCAAACATTCCTGTACATATAATAGACTCGACTTCTGTCCCTTGGGCGCGCTTTTTATCATGCCAATAGATATATATGCGGCGTATTTCTTCGACAAGCGGCGCAAGCGCATCTCCAAGCGGAACATAAAATGCACTATCATGCATTCCCTTTTCAAAAAGGAATTTATTTGCCTCCTCCTCATTCATAGCGCTCGCCTTTTGTACTAAATGCAAAAGTTGAGAAGCCCCGATTGGGAGTACGGTTGAAAAAAGCGAGAGTCCATAGGATGCAATCGATATTGTCGTGCTCTCTTTTTCATACGAAACAATGAGCTGAGTAGCAGTGTGGTCAGTGAGCGCGCGCGCCTGAGCACTGCTGCGCAACACGAGCGCTGTCGGACGCAGCCCTGCGCGCTTTGCAGTACTGACGTACTCATGCGCGACCGCTTTGGCAAGAGCATGTACCACGAGGACGCGGTCGGTATTTTTAAATGGTGTGTACTCGATGATATACCGATCCGGTGTGATCTCTTGCTCGGCAAGGAGTGAGAGTACGCTCGCTCGAGTCAGCGGTAGTCCCAAAGGGATCGGAAGCACAACGGTAGTTGCAGCAGGGATACCGAGTGCAATGTTTTTGGTAGGGAGAAGGCGCGCGAGCGTGCGGCACGCATACACATCAAGCGTGCTACTACACTTCACTGTTCCCCATAGTGTTGGAATGAGTTCACCTGATCTTCGCACAAGCTGCACGTAGCGAAGTTCGTGATCGATATAATCAACTCCTACTGAGTGTGTATGGTAGTGTGATGTAAATGACACGTATACAAGTATACGATACTAGTATCGTTATCGCACCTTAGATCCTGGCGCGACCGCTGTTTCTGGTACAAGAAATACAGGAGCGCCATCTACTCCATCAACTGCCATGAGCATTCCGTGCGACTCGAGTCCCATCATTGATCTCGGCGCGAGGTTGGTGACAAAGAGCATTGACTTACCAACAACTGATTCGGGTGCGTACCACTGCCGTATACCAGAGAGAATCTGCCTTGGAGAGTCTTCACCAAAGTCAAGCGAGAGTTTGATGAGCTTTTCAGAGCCTTCAACTGCTTCTGCTGCAAGTACTTTACCAATACGTGCCTCAACCTTTTTAAATTCGTCTATAGTAATGTGTTCCATACTAGCAACTTATACTACCTTTTTCTTTTTATCAAGAAATCGCTGCAAAATGATTGCGGCAGCAGAGTCATCTCGCGAACCTTTTGTAGTTTGGTACCGATGCGCTTCAACACTTGAAAACTGCTCGGACTGTCTATATATAGGTATGTGGCACTCTGCCTTCAGCTTTTCTTCGAAACTGTCTATTTTGCCGGCGACTGCATTGGGGGCGCCATTACTTGCTACTGATTCTCCGAGCACAATACCTTGCACCGATTCTCTCTCTAAAAGCTCAGGCAACACTTCAAGCGCTGCCTTTGTAGCAACAATACTATGAGGAAAGGCGAACTCTCCTGCATCGTCCGAGAGCGCAATACCCACGCGTTTGGTGCCATAGTCGAGCCCGAGATATTTCATGCCTTCATGGTAGCACGTCTATTGAAAATACGGACTCATCATGGTACAGTGGCAGCACTTCGACCCGAAGTACGAATGGAAGCGTGGCAGAGTGGTCGATTGCACCTGTCTTGAAAACAGGAGCCTCAGCAATGGGGCCGTGAGTTCGAATCTCACCGCTTCCGCCAAAATTGAAAATCGGAATCAGAAGCCGAAATGGGGTCGGCGCGAAGCGCCGACACAAACGCATTCCCGCCAAGAATTCCCGAATTCAAAAGGTTTTTCCACGCTCCGCGTGGCTCAAAAAGTACGGTTCGATCCTTGATTTGAAAGTTCGAACCGACTTTTTTGAACAAATGAAGTTTTTCTTCATTTGTTCCCTCGTTTGCCAATTCCATATTGTATTTCAAAAACTTTTCGGTAAGTTCGAACCGATTATTCGCTTTTTGCTCAAAAGCCGATAATTTCTCTTTGAGAAGCTGATTTTCGTTCACAAGTTTGTTTTTCATATCTCGATACTCGTTTAGCGAAAGAGCGTTTTCTAGGTAAGCGTTCATCAGCTTCTCTATTTTAGAATCCAAAAGAGAAATGTCGGCTTTTGTGTTGTCTGCAAAAAGCGTACTCGATTGGACTTCCGATTGCCGATCTTTTTCATTTTCGGCAATCATCCATTCCGTCCAATCGAGAGGCAAAGAAACTTTTTTGATTTCCTCTTGAATTTGAGAAGTGATGAGCTCCTCGCGGACATACTTCTGCTCACAAGGATTTTTCCGTTTGGTACACCGCAAATAGTTATGACCTTTCTGTGTTTCGGTAGTTATAAAACAGCCACATTCGCCACAGCGGAAAAATCCGCGATACAAAAATGGTTTCAATCCTCGCGACTTCGGTTTAGATTTTCTCATCATCACTTCTTGAACGGAATCAAAAAGTTTCTTTGAAATAATCGGTTCGTGCTTGCCCTCAAAAATCTCACCGTTGTATAACATCAAACCTGTATAGATAGGATTTTTGAGAAGTTTTTGATAATTCGACACCGCAAGTTCCTTTCCGCTTTTTCGTTTCAGTCCAAGAGCATTAAACTTATCGCGGAGTTCGCGCAAAGTGAAAGAACCTGTTGCATATGCCTCAAATGTCTTTTTGATAAGTGGAGCAATTTCAGGGTCTGGCACAATACGCTTGTTTTTGTTCACATAGCCAAGTGGCGACATTTGAGGCCATATACCTTCTTTCACTTTGTTTCTATGTCCACGCTTAATATTCTCGCTCAAATTGTCCACATAATACTTGGACTGCGAAAAAGCGATTGAAAGCATGAACTTGCCTTGCGGTGTCGGATCAAACCAAAAAGTTGGGATTTTCATTTCACTAATCACGCCAGTATCAACGAGGTAGATGATTTTTCCTCCGTCTACCGAGTTTCTCGCAAGTCTATCGGGATGCCACGCCAAAATACCAGTCGCTTCACCTTTTTCCATTCGCTCAATCATTTCGTTAAACACTGGGCGACCTGGTATTTT
>CBFIGQ010000008.1:0-4348 GCA_965662335.1 Minisyncoccia bacterium | reverse complement strand
CTTTGTTTGGACTTTTCCTTTTCCCGAAAAGCAATCTCAAATCCAGATATCCAATCTCTCATATTGTCTTTTACTGTGTAGGCAAATTTATATTGATAACGAAGTGTTTTATAGTACATTGCACCATCTTCTGATATAAATTCAGTACCAGTAAAAACAATTTCTCTTCCTTTCCAATCATCTGGTATTAGATCTTGATGAAGAAATAAATAGTAGAGAATTGAAGCATTAAGCTCATACCAAATCTCTCTACCACTACCTCCACCCCATCTAACTCTCTTTGATTTGAGATTCCCCAACACTTCCTCTATAGATACCACCCCTAGCGTTCCATGCTTGAGTGATTTATCGCTCGGTGACCCTATTCGAGTACCAGTTGAGTGCCATTTATAAGAGGAAAGAGTAGTTGGTTCTTCAGGTAAAATATTTGTATCTACGACATTCATATTTTTAAGTTTTTTGATGAACAAATTTAATTTCTACCCCCAGTATATAGGGGAATTATTGACATTTCCAAAATATATTGCATTTTAATATAAAATTAAACAAAAAGTTTAAATAATGATATGATTCCCTTGTGCTCTTATCTAAAAAAGAATCAAATGAGGACCGCATTATCCGCTTCCTCCTCGGCAAGGAGCAAAGCGTCAAAAACTTGAGCAAAAGCCTTCAACATGAAGGTATTTCAGTGACAATCCAAGGTATTTATAAGCTTTTGCGAGGCCTTATAGGGGAAGAAATCGTCATCAAACGAGGCAATCTCTATTCCCTCTCCGAAGAATGGCGAGGCAAGGTCATTGATACCTTTGAGGAGCGGCAAAATCGCTTTGAGCTTGCCGAAGGCGAAAGTGTCAGACTCGATTTGGCGTCGCTGGTCCACCTCGACCAGCAATGGAAAAATATCGTTCTCCCGCTCCACGAAGCACATCCGTTATTTCCCATATTCTTTTATAATCCGCATGAAATCTGGATCCATCTGAACGAAAGCCGTAAAAAGAGTGAGTATGCCTACTACGCATCCTTTAGAGAGAATAAAAGCTATGCATTTTGTCTCTTTGGAGGAAATACCATCCATGACCAAAATATGAAAAAAGAGCTTCAAAATGAGTATTTGCAGATTGCGCTCGGCATAGAACAATTCCCAAGGACTGATTATCCGACGATATTTGGAGACTATATCATCACTACTCGCCTTTCTACTCGACTTACACAAGAAATAGAAGCTGCGTACCAAGAAAGTGGTGATACTAATTCTCTCGAACGAAGACTACAAAAAATAGGTATAGAAAAGAAAAAGGTGCGACTCATCATTGAACGCGACCGCGCGAAAGCAAAAAAGCTTCGAAAGAAGCTTTCGAAAGAATTTTTTGTACCACAAATACTTATAAAAGAATTCGATTTGTACTAGTGTAAGAAACTGATGAAATACTTCGTCTTTTATAAATAGTTGCTATGATGCATAGTATGTCTAAGAAAACAGCAATAAAACAGTGGTTTCGACGCTTTTCCTGGAAAAAGCTCATAGTGTGGTGTGTGGCGCTCTTTCTTTTCTTTGTTGGCGTAGGGCTCCTGTGGGCAGCGACTATCAAGCTCCCAGATGTCTCGACATTTGAAGCGCGCAAAATTGCCAACTCAAGTAAAATAACCGACCGTACTGGTGAGATAGTGCTCTACGACATCAACCAAGGTGTACGCCGTACTGAGGTACCACTTGACCAGATGAGTGATAATGTAAAAAATGCTGTTGTTTCTATTGAGGATGCTCATTTCTACACACACCATGGCATCCGCCCCACCTCTATCTTGCGCGCGATATTTGCAAACCTCACCAGCGGATCATTCTCACAAGGCGGCTCTACTCTAACTCAGCAAATCATCAAAAACACACTCCTCAACCAAGACAAAACTGTGGTGCGAAAGTTCAAGGAGTGGGTACTCGCGCTCAAACTCGAGCGACACTTCACCAAAGATCAAATACTCACTATCTACCTTAACGACGCACCATTTGGAAGTACTATTTATGGCGTACAAGAGGCATCAAAGGCATTTTTCCTCAAGGATGCAAAGGATCTCTCTATAGCTGAGAGTGCGTACCTCGCTGCAATGATGCCAGCACCGAGCTATTACTCTCCATTCGGTGCCCACAAAGACAAACTCGACGAGCGTAAAAATCTCGTACTCTCAAAAATGGAGCAGTACGGATATATCACAAGTGATGAGTATGCTACTGCAAAAGGAGAAGTAGTGACCTTTAACCCTTCTGCATCAAACAGCATCAAAGCGCCACACTTTGTCTTTTGGCTCCTTGATCAACTCGAAGAAAAATATGGAAAAGATGTGATGGAGTCAGGTGGATTTACTATAAAAACAACCCTTGATTTCGACATGCAACAAAAAGCCGAGGCTGCTATTGCGCAGTATGCCGATAGTAACCTCAAGAAATACAATGCGTCGAACTCTGCAATGGTGGTAATAGACCCTACAACAGGGCAAATCCTTGCTATGGTTGGTTCAAAAGACTACTTTAGTAAGGATATCGATGGCGCGTATAATGTCGCCGTAGCCAATAGACAACCAGGTTCCTCATTTAAACCATTTGCCTACCTTACTGCATTTAGTAAAGGATATACTCCGGAGACTGTTGTGTTCGATGTCCCAACCGAATTCTCAACTACCTGCGATCCTATCACTTCTATTGATCAAGCAAGTAGTGCGCAGGGCTGCTACCACCCACAAAACTTTGATGGAAAGTTCAAAGGTCCTATGTCAATGCGAAGCGCGCTCGCAGAGTCTCGTAACGTGCCATCAGTCAAGACACTCTACCTCGCAGGGGTACAAGACGTCGTCGATAACGCACACCGCCTCGGTATCACCACCCTCCAAGATCCAAAGGAAATAGGTCTCTCACTTGTCCTCGGGGGTGGTGAAGTGAAACTCCTTGATATGACGAGTGCCTACTCAGTATTTGCAAATGCAGGTGTGCGTAATCCAGCAGTTGGAATACTCGAAGTGAAGGATCGTAGCGGTAAGGTACTCGAGCAGTTTGAACCAGAACCAACAGAGGTAATGGATAAAAATGCAGTACTCACCCTTAATGATGTACTCAGCGACCCGGGCGCACGTACTCCAACATTTGGTTCATCTATTACCATCCCTGGGGTCGCAGTAAAGACAGGTACTACAAATGATGACCGAGATGCGTGGATCATAGGCTACACACCGAGTCTTGCAGTAGGAGTATGGAGCGGAAACAATGACAATAGAAGTATGCACTCGGGAGGTAGTGCAGTGTCTGGTCCTATCTGGAAGACGTTCATGCAGGAAGTGCTCGCAGAACACCCAGCACCCGCGTTTGAGAAACCAATACCTGATCCAGACTATGACACCCTCAAACCAATCCTCCGTGGTATATGGAAAGGGAATACAACAGTGCAAATAGACCAAGTGACAGGACTCCTTGCAACACCACTCACCCCATCTGGTTCAATTCTAGAAAAGGTAATTACTGATGTTCAGGATACGCTCTACTGGATAGATAAAAGCGATCCAAGAGGTCCCGCTCCAAGCAATCCAAACAAAGATCCACAGTTTCATCTCTGGAACCCTCCAGTGCAGGCGTGGTGGCTACAACACATGGCTGAATATGGAGTAACAACTCAAAACGACCTCCCACTTAGTTATGATAACCTCCACACTGATAGCACCGCTCCAAGCCTTACAGTGAGTGGTATTGATGCTCCAATTCCAAAAAACGGTAACACTGTTATAAGTATTGGTACTACGAACTCATATCCTCTCGTAAGTGCCGATATATTTATTAACAATAACTTTGTCACAACTCTCAGTAGCCCATTCCGATTTACCTTTACCCCAAGTGAATATGGCTACCAAAGTGGCAATTACACCCTCAAAGTTACTGCTACCAATAGTATTCACTCAAGCAGCACTATCGAACGTGCAATAACTATTAATTAATAGAATAGATAGATAACTCCTTCAGCTCTTGAAGGAGTTTTTCTTTGTGAAGTGTTATTGCGAGCTTTGCGGTTGGTGGAATACTAAGATAGAGAGTGTTGTGTTTGATATCTATAGCATCTACCTCAACAGTGAGACCTGTTGTATGTTTTATTGTTGCAGTAATAGTTTGTTTGAGTGCCCCGTCTTTATCGAGTTTATCTTTAATAGATGAAAGGAGGCTATCAAATATTCCCATATTAGCGGTTTGCCGGCATTAAGAGGTATAAAAATGACGTATCTGATACACTTCGCACAACTATCGGTTTGTTTGGTTCAGTAAAAGAAAGTGAGACACTATCTCCTGAAAGCGCCTGGAATACATCAAGGAAAT
>CBFIGQ010000007.1:0-28869 GCA_965662335.1 Minisyncoccia bacterium | reverse complement strand
AGCGTGGAAAAACCTTTTGAATTCGGGAATTCTTGGCGGGAATGCGTTTGTGTCGGCGCTTCGCGCCGACCCCATTTCGGCTTCTGATTCCGATTTCCAATTTTGGCGGTGTGTATTGGACGAAGTTCGAATGTATTTCGGACAAAATCCGCAGGATTTTGACGAATGACACTTGCGCCTCGCACGCTCCCTCCGGTCGCGATCCCAAAACCAAAAATTTCCTTACAATTCCTTTTTCGGCGGGGGGTGTGGGGGGAGCCGGCAAAAAATGGAAAGGAAAATTTTTGGTTTTGGTTCCGACGCTTATTTTTTATTGAAGCGCTTAAAGTAGTCATCGATTTCGCCACGAAGTTCAATTCCAACTCGTTCAAAACAATCTAGTAAATCTTTGTATGTGCCTTTACCACCAAGAAAATCCCAAAATTCATCAGCTACTTTAAGCTCATTATCCAAATCAAGCATTCCACGCATTGTCCATCGTGTGTAAGGTTCTGGTTCGTAAGGATTATATGGAATTGCGATAAATGTGTTTATATCGGCTTTTGGATTGTTCGCCAAAGTTACAGCGACCCATTCAAGTAGTGTTCGTTTAAATTCCTTAAATCCTCCAGCATTAGGTTTTGCTGTTTTTATATCAAATAAATAATAACCACCGTCTTTTGATTCAAACATTAAATCTACTTTGGTAGGTTTTGCTTTTATCATCTCACCAGACTGGCAAACTTTTCTTATGCGTTCGATTTCCTCTCTTTTGTTTGGTGATGATGTTGCTGTCGTTAGTCCGTCAATAATTTTTTGTATTTCTGCTTGTGCGCCGGTGCTTATACGATCTCCGGCAGTAGCTTGGCATGTAGCCATTTTGAAATTCTTTTGCGCTAAAGCTAAGCCAACCGGTTCAAAAATACTTGTTCCAAAATTAGTATTGAGCGAATGGATAAATGAATAAAGCGCCAATCTATCCTTACCCAAAAGACGAGTATGGAATGGCATCGAAGCCGGTTCCGGTTTGTAATTTTGGAATTTGTTTCTGAGACTTGCTTTTAATACATCCTCAACATTCTTAACTTGTTCTTTTGATAGTGCCATAAAATTATATTGATTTAAAATGAAAAATTATTTCGGAATATGGATTCCTGTCCCGTTCTGTTCGATTCAAAACAGGTCTTTTAAATTGATTCACAATCTTCATTCCAGATTTTTTAGCAATTTCTGGATAGAGATTATATTTATCGTTTGCCACAAGGAAAATGTCGTAGTCATCTTTTAGGTATTTCTTACAATTATTTAGCACATCAGCTATTCCTTGTGCGTATGATCTGCGCGCCTCCTGTCCTTGTCCTTTGTAAAGAGGACCAATTTCTAGATCGTCTTTTCTCTTAAAACCCAGCAAATCATAAGCATAGGCGTGTTGTTCGTGATAATCTATCTGCCCAACATATGGAGGCGAACAAAATATGCCTGAAATTTTTTGTTTTTTGAGAATCTTTGCGAACTCCGGATTTTGCTTTTCAACTTTTTCAAAAATATCCACGGCTCTTGAGTCGCCAGCGATAGCCGAATAATGTACTGGTTTTCGTAATCTTTCAAATTCCTTAATCCTTGAAACAGTGTCGTAAGCATATCGATTAAGCATTGTTTTTATAGAAAACAATGGCTTACAAATCTTTTTATGCTTATAACAGTAGTATGTAGTTAATTGAGGTTCTTTTAGGGTAGCAAGATCACTGTGTGTTGTAGCTCGGCATGACCTAATTGTTCGGCTCAAAATCAGAGCTAAAATCTTTTTTGTTTTCACATCCTTCTCTTGCTTTATGGTGTTAAAGACATGATCAATTTCTTTTCTCACATTATCCATAAACCAAGTGTCTAAAAATGATTCAGTTTTGTCTTGCTTCAGTTTTATTGAATATTTTTTGAGTAATTTTTGATATGTAGGTAAAAATTCTTTCTCTTTTTCGGAAGAAAACTTCTTCTCATCAAAATTTCCCTGATTTATTTTGTATTTGAAATCTGAGCCGGGAAAATGTTTGTTATTAAACTTTGCCAATTCTGCCAAAAGTTCTGTTTCAAATTCTTGGATTTTATTATCATGCTCAAAAGTATCTATAGCTGAAAGCATCTTTTTTATTGCTTTCTGCAAGTAATCGTGATCATAGTTTGTTGCCTTGCAACTCGCAATCATGCAATTAAACTCAGATACATCAATACCCACAGAATGGATACCCATTTCTAGCGATTGAATAATTGTTGTGCCTGAGCCCAGAAAAGGGTCAAGAACTATATCACCGGTTTTAAAATAAACTTCCTTTTTAAAATCATCGGTGTGGGAATCAATAAAATATTCAACAAGTTGCGGAATGTATTTCCCTTTGTATGGATGCAATCGATGAACATGTTTTGTTGTATCTTTCTCTCTAAGGTTATCAAAAGACAACGCCCAGTTTAAATCATCACCGAGTTGTTTTTTCCAATCAATCTCCCTTTTACCTTTCCATGATTCATAATATTTTTTCAAATCATTCAAATCAACGAGGGTTGATCCATTTTCTCCAAGTTTTTTAACCTTGCCGTATTGAACAAGGTAAGAAATATTTGTTGGCGACACCTCTTTTTCAAGATAGTCGGTCGCCCATTTTGATGCTTCGTGTATTGTTACTAATGACATAAGTTTATTTTAAAATTCTTTTCTTAATACTCCTACGACCTTTCCTTGAATGACGACATTTGATTCGTAAAACGGCTTCATGGTTTGATTCGCTGGAACGAGTTTTATTCGATCTTTTTCTCTATATATTTTTTTGAGCGTTACTTCGTTTCTATCTGGCATATATGCCACCGCTTTCTCTCCGTCATCTACTGTTGGTTGGTCTCTCACAATCACAATATCTCCATCTGAGATTCCTTCTTCAATCATACTTAGTCCAGAAACCTTCAGTGCGTAGTAGTCATGTCCGGAGGAAAGCATACTACGCGGGACTTCTATTGGTTTTGGATCACGGATAGCTTCAATTGGACCGCCTGCAGAAATAATTCCCATCAGAGGTATCATTACTTCTGAAACTTTGTGATTGTGCAAAGCATTGATTGAACGCTTTTTGCCCTTATCTATTAAAAGAAGATTTTTGCTTCGCAAAGAATAGACATGTTGATGGATTGTCGGCACGGAACGCTTAAAATGTTTGGCAATTTCCACTAGCGAGGGGGAGAAACCATTTTCTTGGCGATACTCGCGTGCAAATTGTAGGATTTCGGCTTCTCGCTTTGTTGGTTTGCCTATCCCGATACTTGACTTCTTTTTCATACTTAGATTATAATACCTAAAGATAACCTAAACAAGTCCCGGTTATCCACAAAACTAAAGTATGGAAAATAAACCAACATCAGGAGACGATAAACGTGCTCACCTTGCAATGATTCAAGGTGTTATTAGCCGAATGGGTGGCAATCTATTCTTTTTGAAGGGTTGGGCGGTTACGCTCATTATCGGTCTGTTCGCGGCAACAATTTCTTTCAACGGAAATCAATACTTGAATTTTATATTGGTTGGCGCGCTCGTGTTTTTCTGGGGTTTTGATGCCTATTTCCTTTCTCTTGAACGATGTTTCCGCAATTTGTATGACGAGGTACGAAAAAAGAACGAGGAAAACATAGATTTTTCAATGGACATTTCTGATTTCAAAAAATACTACAAGAATACATGGATTGGCGCGTTGCTTTCAAAAACATTGCTCGCTTTCTATCCAGTCCTTGCGGTCGCAATGCTTCTGATTATTCACTTTCTAAAATAGGTATGGCAAGAAAAATTTTTATTAGCTACAAATACGGCGATTCACAAGTGCAACGATTGCAAAATGTTGGCTTGCTCAACACCACAACTGTACGCCATTATGTTGATGCGCTACAAACACTCTTGGACGCAAACGATCACATCAACAAAGGTGAGGATGATGGTGAGGATATGAGCGATTTCAAGGACGAAACTATCGCATCAAACTTAAGAAATAAAATCTGGGATAGTTCAATTACAGTGATTTTGATTTCTAAGGGCATGAAAGACCTTTTTGTTGTAGAAAACGATCAGTGGATTCCGTGGGAAATTGCTTACTCACTGAAAGAAATAACTAGAGATGGGAGAACTAGCGGAACCAATGCTATGTTAGCGGTTGCGCTACCAGACGAGAATGGCAGTTATTCATACATCGTCAATCACTATAATTGCGTTACAAGCTGGAATACTGGCTCACTTTTCAAAATACTTGGCGATAATATGTTCAATAGAAACAATAAGAATTTGATTCGTTGTTCAACTTGCCAAGGAACACACCACACAGGCGATGACCATTCCTATATCCATCCAGTCAAATGGAGTGATTTTATTGCGAATGTGAACGGACACTTAGATCATGTTGTTGGACACCAAAGCAATCTTGATCACTTTGATATTACGAAGGAAGTTTAATTTTTTATATGGCAACGAAAAGACAAGTATTTTATAGCTTCCATTACAAACCAGACGCGTGGCGTGCTTCTCAAGTCCGCAACATTGGTGCTATTGAGGGAAATAAACCAGCTCCTGATAACGATTGGGAAACAATCACAAAGTCTGGAGATGATGCCATCAAAAAGTGGATAAATGAACAAATGAAATATAGGTCTTGCACCATCGTTCTCGTTGGAAAAGAAACAGCTAATCGAAAATGGATAAATTACGAAATCGTAAAATCATGGAATGATGGCATGGGAGTTGCTGGTATTTATATCCACGGTCTTAAAAATAGCCAAGGATATATTACTGAAAAAGGAATAAACCCTTTTGACTATATAACTTTCAAAGATGGTAAAAAGATGTCTGAAGTTGTTAAATGTTACAACCCTACAGGAAATGATAGTAAGGAAAGATATGATTGGATTTCAAAATACATTTCTGCAATCGCCGAAGAATCTGTACAGATTAGAAACAAATAAGGGGAGCCACTCGCGTTAGCGAGTGGTTTTCTGTGCGCGCACTGGGTGGGTGGGGTAAGCACATACAAATTAGCTTGTGCCTAGCACAAACCGCTTTTTAGAGTTACCACAGGCTCGAACGAAACCACAGAGTGAACACGAAGCAAACACCGAGCAGGCATCGTGAGCGAATGCGAACGGCATATGCGAGGTGGTTGCGAAGTGTGAGCGGACTCTTGAATTACCACAAAACGCGGATACGGGAGCGCCTCGCACCGACGCGAATGACGGAGGAAAGGACGGACAAAATATCGCCATAATGCTAGTATATAAATACAAGTCCTTTCTGAAGGAATGAAGCGTCGAAACCAAAACCAAAAATTTTCCTTTCCATTTTTTGCCGGCTCCCCCCACACCCCCCCCCGAAAAAGGAAATGTAAAGAAATTTTTGGTTTTTGGATCGCGACCGGAGGGAGCGTGCGAGGCGCAAGTGTCATTCGTCAAAATCCTGCGGATTTTGTCCGAAATACATTCGAACTTCGTCCAATACACACCGCATTACGTGCTATAGTAGTGGCATATGGAAACAATCAAGGGAAAAATGACCGGTTTTATTGGCTTTATCAGAGAACAGGGTGTTGTGGGTCTTGCTATCGGTTTTGTACTCGGAGGCGCGGTGAGCAAAACAGTGACTTCTCTTGTCGACAATATCATTAACCCTGTTGTAGGACTTCTCATGGGAAAGGTAAATCTTACAGATCGTATGACGGTGATTGGAAATGCAAGTATCAAATGGGGTGCATTCATCTCTACGATCATCGACTTTATTATCGTTGCTGCAGTCGTCTACTTTGGCTTTAAAATGCTCGGCCTCGATAAACTCGATAAAAAGAAAGAATAAATCGTGATACACTACGCTCATGGAATCACATCTCACCTGGAGCGCACTTGAGTACGAGGAAAAAGACCGGCACCCAGACTGGATCTGGTATGCAGGACTTGTATTTGGCATTGCTGCTATCGTTTCCTTCTTTTATGGGAATATATTCTTTGGCATTTTTCTTGTTATAGCAGGGGTATGCGTCATTCTCTTTGCGAGCCGCAAACCCAACACCTTTACACTTACCATCGATGAAAAGGAGCTTGTCGTAGACGATACCCGCTACCCGTATGAGCGCCTCACCCAATTCTGGATTGACGAAACCGAAAAACCAGATAAGCTGTTAGTGCTCATAAAAGGGTCAGTGATGCCAATGCTTGCCTTCCCACTTGCAGGCGTCACTGCCGAGGCTGTGCGCACTGAAATGAAAAAACACCTCCCCGAGGTTGCAATGCGTGAGTCTATGAGTATTAAAATAGCGGAACGCTTAGGATTCTAAGCAATCTATCCCTCTCGTCGTTCAATGGATAGGACGCAACTTTGCGGAAGTTGTGATGTAGGTTCGATTCCTACCGAGAGGACACTATAGGACTGCTCATGCAGTTTTCCTCAAATAACCTTTGTTTTTCAAGGGTATTAAGAGGTTCTAACCGTTCTTTTATAGCATTTACCTCTTGTGAGACTTTTTTCATTGGAAATAGCGATTTTTCTATATCAATACTAAGTATTTTATCCTTTATGGTGAGGTTCGAACCAAGTGTTGAAAGGATGTTTCGTTTGGTCTGAAGTGAGCCATTATTGAACCGTTCTTGTGCTTTTTCAATATTGAACTAGTTTTTGCAGAAGAAGTTAGCTTATCAGAGCTTTTTTCTTCAGAAAACTGGAAACATACCTTTAACAACGACGTGCATGTGCAATGGGAAGCGCAAGGTGGTGTATGGATTGGTCACACGTGTTCTGATGACGGTGAGTATGATGAGTAATTCATCTCTTCTTCATTCAGTTAAAGTCTTGTTTTATAGCAGGACTTTTTTTATTTCTTTAGAAGTCTATTTTTATTTACCACTCCCTCACTATGGCAAAATGATCGGGGTACAAGCTCATAATAGCGGTTCTGACTTGTTCTAGTTCGCGGGACAATAAAAAAACCACCCTTTCAGATGGTTACACCCCCCATATCATTCCACACACAAGTAGTAGTAAGAGCACGATAGTAGTCCTTAGGAAATCCCACTGTTTTTTGTATATACATATAAATATGAATACTACAATGAATACTACCGGCACAGTTACCCCGTGCGGAATAACAGGATCAGACAACAAAAACGTACGAATACTGTAGATGATAGCAATCGTAGGAATAAGCACTGCAGTACTTATCCCGAAAACCAGAAGTGAATTTTTCTTACTGATTTTCGGAAATGTGAATCTATTTTTGCGTTGACCTTGGGCGAGTCTCTTGAGTGGCGAATCGTTCATGTGGTGGTGTTTGTATGAACACTACCGTAAAAAGTATTTCTGTCAACCTACACTACCCCTGCCCATTTTTTGAGCTCATCGTATTCTACTTCGCCGCACAACCACTTTTTGTTGTCGCTGTTGAAATAAAATGGTACACCGCCACACTGATCTCCCTTGTCACATTCCTTGATAAACTCCATGTTTCGCTTGTCATGCCAGACTTCTTTGCGCACTATCTCAACACTCGGATATTCTTTCATCAGTTTGGTGGTGAGCTCACGCATTTTCTGGCAGTGAGGACACTCTTCTCCATAGAATTCATATAACATTGTCGTAGTATAGCAAAAGAACACCTGACGGGTGTTCTTTTGATTACTTTTCCTTTGCCATCCGAGAAAGCATGGCCTTCTTGCGTGATGCGGTGTTTTTCTTGAGTACCCCTTTCTTGGCTGCCTTGTCTATTGCAGCGTATGCACGCGCAAGCTCGCTCTTAGCATCCTTCCACTTCTTAGTGGTTGCGAGCTTTTCAATAGACTTCACACCCTCCTTGAGGTTTTTCTTGATTCGAGCATTTACCGCCTGTTTCTTTTGAGAGACGCGGAGTGCCTTTTTTGCGTTTTTGGTGATTGGCATAACGGGCACACTATAGCAGGACTCGAGCGTTTTAGCAATAGACCCTTGAGAAATGCTATGATAGAGCCATGATTGCTCGCATTACCGGTCCTGTTATTGATCATTTTGAAAAAGGCCTCGTCATTGATACCGGCCCCCTTGCCTATAGTGTATATACACCTGCTCTTGTTTCTATAGGAAGCGAGGTGGTTTTGTATACCCATATGATTGTCCGGGAGGATGCGCACGAACTCTACGGATTTTTAACCAAAGAAGAAAAGGTGTTATTTTGTCTTCTTATCACTGTATCTGGAGTCGGTCCTAAAACCGCGCTTGGTATGCTTACCCTATACACCCTCCCCGACCTTGTCAGTATTATTAAAGGCCGAGACGCAAAGGCAATAGCGCTCGTACCCGGAATAGGCAAAAAGACTGCTGAAAAAGTAGTGATTGACCTAAAGGATAAGCTCGATGGATTTACCGGGACCGCTTCCACTCCGAGCGCAGATCTTGTGGAAGCGCTTCTTTCACTTGGCTATAGTGAGCAGCAGGTCCGACCAATCATCAGTCAGATAGACATTGCGCTCGCACTTGAAAAACAGATCACCGACGCGCTTCGTCTCCTGCAAAAATAGATACGCTATACTATAGATATGCATAGCGAATTGAAATGGTTTCTACTTTTGCTTCTGGGGCTTTGGGTTGCATGGCTTGCAACGGGGGGACCAGATCGTATAACTGTAAATCGTCAAAACCCATTCCTTGAATCTCCAACTGAGGGAGGCAACATCTATTCTCTTGAGGATTTGCGAAATGGTAGGAGACCCTAAATATTGAGGATACGAAACAATGCGATACCTCCTGCCACTGAAACATTGAGCGACTCTTTACTGCCCCTCATAGGAATTTCTGCAACAATATCTACTTGTTGGAGTACGTCGTTTGATATACCGTCTACCTCATTCCCCAACACAAATGCAGTCTTTGGTCTAAGCTCGACTGATTTATAATCCACCGCCATTGGAGACTGCTCGATTGCAATTATCTGATACCCTTGCTCGCGGAGCTGCCCAATCAGCGCAGTGATACCCTCATACATAGACCACTCTATAGTCCGCTCTGCTCCCAGTGCAGTTTTTGCAATATCACCCCGGTACCTTCCAAAGCGATCTAGTGGAGCTGGGGTGATAGATGAGAGATATATCTTTGGTATACCCGCAGCATCAGCGCTACGGAAAAGTGAACCCACATTTTGTGCACTGCGAATATCGTGCAAAATGAGTACGGCGTCGTGCGTTGATTTCATACAGCTTGCATGGTATAGTTTTGCTACTTTTTTGCAAGTGCAAAAATGCCCCTATAGCTCAGTTGGTAGAGCAGCTCCCTTTTAAGGAGACGGTCGTAGGTTCGAATCCTACTGGGGGCACCGAGCGAGAGAAAGGAGAAAATTCATTTTCGGATTTCCGAGCGTAGATGCTCCAGTATGCAATACTGGGGGCACCAAGCGAGCGAAATAGAAAAAGTCTTTACTGCGGTCTAGAGTTGCAAAAAATTTTTCTCCGCGCTACCGTACTAGTATGAAAAAGAAATCAAATTGGATATGGATCGTTGTAGTACTCGTCGTTGTAGGTGGGCTTGTGTCGCTCCTTGTTGTGCAGGCAAATAAGCCAGGCAAGTATGATAGTGTCGCGCAGTGCATCAACGATAGCGGCGCAAAGTTTTACGGAGCATTTTGGTGTCCGCACTGTCAGGCAACCAAGGCAATGTTTGGAAAGAGCGCAAAGCTTCTTCCGTACATAGAGTGTTCACAACCAAGTGGAAATGGTCAGCTCCCT
The DNA here is from genome assembly GCA_965662335.1 of Minisyncoccia bacterium. Taxonomy (GTDB): domain Bacteria; phylum Patescibacteriota; class Minisyncoccia; order Phycocordibacterales; family UBA9973; genus UBA4124. The sequence continues at coordinate 19,137 of CBFIGQ010000007.1, read as the reverse complement.
ATTTGTGATGAAGCAGGCATCAAAGGCTACCCGACCTGGAGATTTACTGATGGCAGTGAACTCAACGGGGAACGCAGTATGGAAGAGCTCGCCGCAAAAACAAACTGCAGCGCAGTGCTTGACCAAGTAAACGCACAATAAGTATGTTCAACACTATTGCAGCTCTTGGTACTATCGCACTACAAATTGCTATTGTTGTGATTATTATTGGATGGATCATGCGTGCTCCGTTTATTCGCATAGTTGCAAACTACGCAGGAATACTTCTCGCGCTTATTTTCTCAGCTGCGGCACTTCTTAGTTTCGTATATCAATACGGCTTTGGGTTTGAACCATGTCTTTTATGTTGGTACCAGCGCATCGCAATCATTCCTATTGCCCTCCTTGCCTGGACTGCAAATGTTCGTACTTCAAAACTCTTTCAAACACAATCTCTCATACTCCTCAGTGCAGGGACACTCGTCGCACTTCTCCATGTATACATCGATATTTTCCCGACAGGACTCGACATCTGCGGTGCAACCGGACCGTCATGCTTGATGCGCTATGTATATGAGTTTGGCTATATCACTATCCCGATGATGTCGCTTACTGTACTCCTCTCTGGTTTAACCCTTGTACTACTTGCACGAAATTATCCACAGCAGGATATTGCGAGAGCTTCATAATCGCTTATACTTAATAGTAGATGTTCTTGAGTCTTCCAACTTTTTATCACTTGTCAGTGAAAAACGACTCACCTTGTACGATATTGTTCCCCACCCGAAGAACATTCAAAAAATAAAATTAACTCTAATAAAAATAATTAAGACCCACATTTCTGTGGGTCTTCTCCTTTATTGGGTAAGTATTACCTTTTCAATCGCGAGAGTAAGTGGTGTTCCCTCCTTCCACGCAGCAGCGTGCGCTTCAATGAGTGCGCGGTAGAGCGGTAGATAGATTTTCTTTTGTGCTGGATTTTTTGTGATCAGATCTTTGAGCTTCCAATACAAGATACCAATAATAGCTTCTATAGGGTGCGATTCGAGCGCTGCGTGATATGCAAGCCATCTACTTTTTTTATCCTTTGCAGTGAGCGCAAGCGTTGCCGCAAAAATATCTGATTGCTTGTTACTCTTTTTTTCTTTTTCTTGTGCATGTACAACTGCCCCCAATTTTTTATACGACGATAGAAGCGGGCTTGGTAGTGCAATCTCTTCAAACAAAAACAGTGTCGGGCTTGCAAGCAACTTTTTAATAAACTCTGGCGCTAGTGTGTCACTTTCAAGCATGTACTTTACATGCACCACTGGCGCTACAGCACTAAAAAGTGAGGGGTATAAGAACTGCTCAAGATCACGAAGCGAGCCGTATGTATCATCAAAATACAGCACATCGCTTTCCTGATTGATAACCGTATCGATGTGCGTGCGTCGAAGTGTTTGATTGTCCCCTACTACTACGATGATCATTACAAAATTTTTGGAACGTTTGATTGATAGTGCTTGTGCTCCTCGCCATACGTCCGATTAAGAATCGCTTCGTACGATCCAAAAAATATATTTGAAATCAAGTACCCTACAATAGTCACCAGTGAAAAAATAAGTGATCCAGAAATCAGTGTGTATCCTACCACCAGAAACACGAGACCAAGATGTGTCGGGTTGCGCATATACTTGTACGGACCTTTGAAAAAATATGAAGTATTGTGCCCGAGAGCTTTACGAGAAGTGATTTGTGCCCAAATAATGAGGAATGTTCCAAATGCAAAACATGCGATCATTCCTTCTTTTGCATACGGCACTACTACTTCAACACCTAGGAGTGTATCTAGAAAAAGTGCTCCAATACTTGCCACAAAGTACATGAGATACGAGCTCGCAAGTTGTGTGTGGATTGATCCTTTCATACCGCTATTGTATAGACTTATTTTAGCTCATCAAGTCGCACCCCTTCTCCCAGAGACACTGCAAGTGGCACAGGAGGAAGCGAGCTTTTTATTGGACTCCTTTCAAATACACTGACCATTGCAGACTGTATGATGTCTTCTGCCTGGGTTCGCACAGCTTCTTCGACTTCATATATGAGTTCATCATGGATTTGAAGCATGAGATGTACTTTACCGAGCAATCCTTTTTCTTGTAAATCCTCATTAATACATAAAATAGCAATTTTTACGAGATCTGCACTTGTGCCTTGAATAGGCGCATTTACCGCTGTACGCTCGGCCATTGCCCGCAAAAATGGCGCACCAGAAGTAATGCTTGGGAAGTATCGACGTCGGCCAAATACGGTCTCGGTGTACCCGTGGGTGCGGGCAAACTCCTTTGTTGAATCTATATAAGTAGAGATAGTCGGAAACGTAGCAAAGTAGCGCTCATAATACTCTGCAGCTTCCTGACGCGTGGAGCCGAGATTTTTCTGTAGTGCACTCACTCCCATACCGTATAAAATACCAAAATTAATAACCTTTGCCTTGCGACGCATATCGCCCGTTACCGATGCTAAAGCTACATGAAACATTTCTGCAGCAACTCGTGTATGGATATCTTCCCCTCGTTCAAACGTCTGAAGGAGTGCGCTGTCCTGTGAGTACATGGCGAGTACTCGAAGCTCTATCTGAGAATAGTCGCACCCGACATAGACATGTCCAGGACGCGCAACAAATGCATGACGTATCTCTTTGCCGCCTTCACCTTTTGCTGGTATGTTCTGAAGGTTTGGATTAGTCGAAGAAAATCTTCCTGTTGTTGTACCGTTTTGTATAAAGGTGCCGTGCACACATCCATCATCCTGGACATGTTCAAGAAGTGCTTCCACGTAGGTACTGAGGAGTTTTTGGACTTCTCGATGCTGGAGAATCTTTGCAACAACTGGATGGGCATCTCTTAGCTCTTCAAGCACCTCTGCATTTGTTGTATATGCCCCACTTGCCTTTACCTTTCCTTTCGGTTTGAGCCCAAGTTTTCCAAACAACAGCTCTGAAAGTTGCTTTGGTGAATTAAGATTTACTGATCCGCCAGTGTATACTGCAACTTCTTTTTCTATAGATGCGAGCGTATCTTCCATACGAGTCTTTAGGCTTCGGAGATACTCTTGATCTATCTGTATACCCCATGTTTGCATGCCTTCAATAATCGGGATGAGTGGTTCTTCAAGTTTTATATACAGATCGAGTAGTTGCTTTTTCTCAAGCTCAGCAAGGATCGCAGCGTATGCTTCTTGGAGTGTTTTCTTGCGGGTGCGGTCAAGTATCGCATCAAGCCCGGGGTTAGTCTGTTCTGAGTAGAGTACCCACAGTGCAATAGATGCTCGTTTAAGAAGTGCCTCATCTACTGGCTCACTTGGCGTTTCCGGACTAAAGTCAAAAAGCTTTTTAATCCGCGGCATGAGGCTACGAAACTCGTAGAGACGGAGTGTTTCTAATAACTGCTCTTCTTGTACTGTATCTTTGTATGAAACGTCAGGTACTGTGTATACCACCGGAGCGTCCAGTCGAATAGTTGCGAGAGTTTTTGAGAAAAACGCATCATCTTTGTGTTCAAGGAGTATTCGGACAACGCGGTCAGTAAGTCCTGCCTTCATTCCTTGTGTAGGATCTTTTTCGAGTTCTTCATACAACTTTTCAATCGACCCGAACGTTTGAATAATCGTTGTGGCAGTCTTTTCTCCAATACCAGGGACTCCGATGATATTATCGGAAGGATCCCCACGAAGCCCTTTGTAGTCGATGAGCTGGAGTGGAGAAAATCCGTACCGCTCTACCACCTGCGCTTCCCCATAAAGTATGGTGTCGTTGAGTCCTTTCTTAAGCGTAAAGACTTGTACCTTTTTTTTATCTACGAGCTGGAGTGTGTCCATGTCACCTGAAGCAATGATGATAGATAGGTCAGGATCTTTTTTGAGAGTAGCTACAAGTGTCCCAATCACGTCATCTGCTTCAAACCCTTCTGCATCAAGACACGGTATAGCAAATGCTTTAAAAAGCTCTCGTGAAGATTTGAGTTGTGTTACCAAATCATCATCAGCCTTTATTCGACCCTTTTTGTAGTCGTCGTATGCGATATGACGAAAGGTTGGTTTGGGAAGGTCGTACGCCGCAACTATCGCATCAGGCTGTAAGTCTTCGATGATTTTGACGAGCATGCTCGCGATGCCATACAGCGCTCCTGTCGGTTCTCCAAGTGAGTTTGAGAAGTTTGGCAGCGCGTGATATGCCCGATGGATGATTGCGTGTGCATCAAGAATAACTACTGTTTTTTGTGAATTCGTTTTTTTCATAGCGTATGTATGTGACGAAGTTCGTCTTTATGATCGATCGCGATTGATAAAGTGTTTTCTGGAAGTAGTTTCTTGATGCGCTCCGCCCACTCCACAATGATAAGAGTGTTTGGTTGTTTACATAGATTGCTCCATCCGAGCACTTCAAGTTCTTTAGTGTTTTCTATTCTGTATGCATCGATGTGAACAAGTGTTTTGAAGCTGTGGTGTCCAGTTTCATAAAACTTGGCAATGACAAATGTGGGGCTAACTACAGGATTGGTGACACCGAGCTCTTGTGCGATAGCTTGAACAAGTGTTGTCTTGCCTGCACCAAGGTCTCCAGAAAGTCCGAGTACGGTGGCTTTGTCAGCATAGGTGTCAAGGGAGGCAAGGAGTTCCTTTGCAACACTCCCGGTCTCAGAAAGGGTGTATATCGTATCCATACGGGGATTCTAACACAAAACACCCCGCCGAAGCGGGGTGTAGTGTTCCTTGTGGTGGAGTTATTTAAGCAGCATTCTTTTTCGACACATGTCGAGCAAGAACGATGAGGGCGAGAATGACAAGGATGAGTAGTAGCCATCCGAGTAGTGTTGAAGGAAGGAATGAACCAAATCCGAACGCACTAGCTCCGAGGACACTTGGGCAATCGTTAGACACAGTGATAAGTGAATATGCGATTGCATTTTCCTGAGCATGTGTCTTTGAGTTGGTGTATACCACTGTTGCGGTTGCAACAGAGAGGTTGCCACGAATTGCAGTATCATTTACGCGAGTGTGAATTGTGATCGTTCCCTCTTCTCCAGGACGAACATCGCCAAGAGCAATAGTAAGGGTACGGTCTACAACTTCATAGTTACCTCGTGAACCTGAAAGGTAAGAAATTTCTTTCGGGTGAGTAAACTGAAGCACTGTGTTAGTAAGGGTCTGATTTGAGATATTGCGGTACGTAACCGTGTAATCCATGAGACCGTTGATACACATGTGATCGTATGCACTCTCAACACGAAGTTCTAGTAATGACGGCGCGCTCTGGGCTACCACTACAGTACTTGTTGTTGTCGTAGGGTGTACGATTACTGTTGGCGTGGTGGTTTTTGTTGTTTGAAATCGAACAATATCACCATACGCAGTGCCATTTGTGTTCTGCACAACTGCACGATAGTAATATACACCTCCTGGAACAAGTCCTGAAACGACAGCACTATAATACTGCTGACTATTTCCACTTGCTACATACTGTGAAGGAGTTCGGTTACCGAGTGAAGCACTTACACCCCATTCAAACCATGCACTTGTCGTGTAGGTTGTGTTTGGAACTGCAATACCATTGAGGCGAGCTTGGGTATTCCCAAGAATCGCTGCAACAGTTGTAATTGCCTGTGGTGCACTATCGACATTTGTGTTACGGACATATACCGTAGCAGAATCTGTCTTTGAATCACCATTGTTACAGTACACACGAAGTGTATAGGTCTGTGTACTATATGGACTTACTGATATCGATCCATTTTCTGGACGATTACCAGAGAGACCCGAAATAGTCACATAGTCTACATCTCCGTTAGTTTCCCATCGAAGGGTTGCACTATTTCCACGATCAATCGTAGATGGTGAAGCATAGAAGTCACCTACTGAACATGAACTATTTCCATTTACATGAATAGTTACTGTATCAGTATCTCCAAGGTTTCCACTGTAGTCATACGCCTTAAGGGTGTATGTCTTGGTAGAACTAGGGTGCACTGAATGATTTCCATCTGGACTAAGTTCGCCTGAAACATCAGTGAGTGTCACATAATCACAGCCAGTTGTATTCCAGGTGAGATCTGTAGAATCGCCGTGATCAATAGATGTATCATCTGCATCAAAGCTATTAATAGTACACTGTGAATCATTTGATCCATTACCATCTACATAGACAGTAAGAAATCGCTGACCACCAATGTGTCCTGCTGCATCGTACACAGTGAGTGAAAACTCAGTTGTTGCATAGATTGCTCCAGTAAAGATACTTCCATATGGTGGACGATCTCCAGGATATGCTGCAGGGTGGATAGCTGCACTGTCACAGTTTTGTGAATCCCAGTGAAGCGTCGTTCCTTGTCCGTACGCAACGTGCGTAAGGGTGGTTGTAAAATCAGTCGGCACACACACACCTCCAGTAGATGAGCCACCACCGTTTGAAACAGTGATAGTCACACTACGTGGCTGACTTGAGTAACCATATGATGTTCGTCCTACAACAGTAAAGGTAGTGGTCTGTGAAAGCGGACCAGTTGAAACACTTCCTGATGGTGGGCGATTGTCCGGATTTTGCGCCGGAGTGATTGAGACTGTGTCACAACCACTTGTTGTCCAGCTCACTGTCGTACTTCCACCTGAAGTGATTGTAGACTGTGCAGCTGAAAAGCTGTTAACGGTACAGGTAGTTGCTTGTGCCTCACGTGGCATAAGCACAACTACAGACACAAGAGCAGCTATAGTGATAATAAAATTTTTCATATATACATTTTTCATATAATAATTTCGACTCTTTAGTACTCCAACCTTCTCGCCTGAAGTACTAAAGAAAAGGAGGGATGGATGATACCATCCCTCATTTGTTGTTACGTACAAACACATTACCGATGAAATCGGCCAAAACCCTGCCGTACCGGAGAGCTATTTCGTTGCACTACATACCGCACGGCACGTTGTCCACTCGCCTGCTGATAATACATACTGCGCTGTTGATTGCGCACATACTGTACAGCGCCCTGACGACCTCCGAGGAGTGAGCCTCCCTGATACCCATTTTGGAAATTTCCACCAGGAATATCAATTGGGTTAAGGGTTGTAGTGTTGTAATGATGACCTCCTGTTGGTGTAATCGTTCCACCTCCTGGATTTAATGGGTCATTATTATAGATAGTATGCGGATAAGGATTTCCGCCACCTCCATGATGCCCACCATTTCCCCAGTACCCTCCGCCGTTGCTGGCATAGATGATCTGTTGCTGTGGAGCTGTTGCACGTCCTATAAAGTATCCAACTACACCACCTACCAGTGCACCGCCGGCTACAGCTAAACCTTCATTACCTTTCTCAACTATTACCTGCGGCGCTTGTTGGGCGGGCATGTAAATGTAGTTGTAGTTGGTCGGATTGGCTTGAATACTGATCCCAGCAGCCTCTGAAGAAGTAATAACTTTTGGTTTCTTTTCAGGTTCCGGCTTTGGTTCGGGTTTAGGTTCAGGTTCAGGTTCTGCTTCATAGAGAAAATGTCCGTCCATGAGGTTACCGCATTCAGTCGATACCACTACGATTCCTTCGATAAGGTTTCCTTGAGAGTCTACCCGGAGTGGGTATATCCCGAGAAGTTCACCGCTTCGAGGAAATTGATTGCCTTGTCCATCCCTATAAGGATGTTGCGGGTCAATCGATTGCCAGAGTGTTCGTGAATAGTCAGGAGTGAGTGATCCCATTTCCAGTCCTGTAAAAAGCTCAGGATTACTACGGAAGTATTCCGCGGGAATGAAGATCAAGCTCTGGGTCGTACTTACAATGTCATGATTGTAGTGACTGCCCAGCACTGTCTCATAGTGGTGGTTTAACCTTTCCTTGTACACCCCGGTAACAAAGTATTGATCGCTTCCGTTTACTGCAGCCTCGATCATTGCTTGCTTAAACGCCGCAATTTTTGATTGCGAATTAAAGAAGCCTTTGTACGATGGTTGAAGAAACTGGTGATTGCCTTCATAGGAGGTGTAGATCGTTGCAAGATTGCTTGCATCTGTGTGTTTGTATAGCGCACCTGATACGAGGATCAGGATAAGCGCTGATTTGGAAATGAACTTCATACTATTTATCTATGGTTTTTGAATGTTTAGAAAATATAGTTATTTGTCTGAATAATAGCATATTTAACATATTTTGTCAAATACCCTTCCTGCCCTCTTTCTGGGGCGTTTTGGGGTACAAAAAAGTGTCAAAAAATAGCCTATTTTAAAGGCATTTGAGGTATACTTAGATGTAATGGTTGTATTTGATGAAGATCAACAAAAAAAGCGCCTCGATGAGCTCCGCGCAGAGGAAGAAGAAGGCTTAGTCGCCATGCTCGCGCGCGGACGGTACGGTATTGAGTCAGTAGACCTCAAAGGAATGCCTATAGATAACGACGCTATCAGACTCCTCACCGAAGAAGAGGCTCGCAAGTTCGATGTTGGTCCATACAAACTCGTCGGCAAGAAACTCTTTCTTGCGGTACGCTCTCCTGTTGCGCCTGGAGCACTCGCTGCAAAAGACAAGCTCCAAGGTGATGGGTATGAGGTCACCTTTGTAATGGCAAGTGAACGCAGCATTGAAAAGGTATGGGGCAGATACGCCGATCTCTCCTTTGCGACACGCACCCGTGCGGGCGGCCTCGATGTATCTCCTGAGGTACTCAATGAACTCTCTCAAAAAATCAAGACGCTTGGGGACGCAGTCGCTGAAATCAACAGCGCAATCAACGATACAAGCAAGGCACACCACCTCTCGCGTATCCTTGAGATCATTCTGGGTGCCGGTATCGGCCTTGGTGCATCAGACGTACACATCGAACCAATGGAGGACAAAATAGAGCTCAGGTTTCGCCTTGATGGGGTACTGCAGGTCGTTACCTATTTTGACGCTGCTACCTACAAACAGCTTAACACCCGCATCAAGCTTCTCTCAGGACTCAAGCTCACCATCTCAAGCAATCCTCAGGACGGTAGATTTAGTGCATTTATGACGATAGATGGAGCGCCGATAGAGATAAGCTTTCGTACCTCTCTTATTCCAGGCGCGTATGGCGAGAGTATCGTCTTGCGTATCCTCAATCCAAAGTCTATTCGTGTCGGGCTCGAGGACCTCGGTATCTCTCCTCCAATGTTTGATATCTTTATGCGAGAGATCAAAAAACCAAATGGCATGATCCTTCTCACTGGTCCGACAGGTAGTGGTAAGACCACGACACTCTATGCCTTTTTACAGAAAATCTTTTCTCCCGAGATCAAAATAATCACGATCGAAGACCCTATTGAGTACCACCTCCCCGGCATCACCCAGACCCAGGTTGACCATAAAAAAGGATACACATTCCTCGAAGGACTTCGCTCAGCACTTCGTCAGGACCCAGATGTCATCATGGTGGGAGAGATCCGAGACCCAGAGACTGCAAAGATTGCCGTTGAGTCAGCGCTCACGGGTCACTTGGTCTTTAGTACACTCCACACCAACAATGCCCAAGGAGTCATCCCTCGCCTCATCGACCTCGATGTGAACCCAAAAATCTTGGTGAGCGCCCTCTCGCTCTCTATTGCCCAGCGTCTCGTGCGTACGCTCTGTCCACAGTGCAAATACGAGCGACCAGTGACTGATGAGGAGAAAACACTTATTCAGACCATCTGGGACGAGGCGGTCGCAAAAGGAAAAGATATGGCGCAGTTTGGTGTGAAAAAGGAGGTGACGACGCTTTGGGGAGTAAAGGGATGCGAGCATTGCAACCATACTGGGTACAAGGGACGACTGGGAATATTTGAAGTAGTACAAAATGATGAAGCGGTTGAGAAAATCATCATCGAGTCACCAAGCGAGCGTGATATCAAGAAAATCATGGACACCCAAGGCACCCTTGATATGAAAGAAGACGGACTCGTGAAAATCCTCCAAGGAAAAACTGATTTTGAGGAAGTGAAATCGGTTGTTGATCTATACGAAAAATAAAAAACTCTGTCTGTGACAGAGTTAGTTTTTGAATTTGATTAATCAGCAAGCGCCATTGAAGTTTTATATTCGTTTACATATTGAAGCTCTTTGAGTAAGTTTTCGGCAAATGGAAAATCAATTTGCTCTTTGCTTTCCCATTTTTCGTTTACCCAGTCGAGTTCTTTTTGGATATTGTCTACAGACCTCCGGAATACTCCTTCGAGATCAGTGTAACAACCATAATTCTCATTTACCAAAACCAGGTACCCGTTTGGTTTACCGCCTTTAGTAGATTGGATTGCTTTGAAAATTTGTTTAAGCATTATCTTATTTTTAAATGATCAATATTGTTATCAAAAAAGCTCTAATCTCTAAACAGTCCTTATGAATATAGAAAACATAAGTAAGAAAACGTTGTAGGATAGCACCAGTCGAAACCAAAGCGTCCTGCGCGGAGATCTAGAACCGTAGCTGACTGCTTAGAGATTAGAGCCTTCTTGAGGTAAGATATAGTTGTTATATGTCTGAGGACAGTATAGCACATCAAAAATATATGTCAAGCATACCTCCTACCCCTCCCCACAAAGCGCCGGACGACCAGTTTTCGGACACTGTCCTTCGCCCTGGATCATTTGATGACTACATCGGCCAGTCTCAGATCAAAAAAAATCTCAGCATCCTCATTGGTGCAGCCAAAAGCCGCGGCCACACCCCTGAACACATCCTTTTTTATGGACCACCAGGTCTCGGCAAGACGACGCTCGCCCATGTCATTGCAAAAGAGATAGGCGCAAACCTGCGCCTCACGTCTGGACCTGCTATAGAAAAAGTTGGAGACCTTGCAGCAATACTCACCAACTTAAAGCCTGGCGACATGCTCTTTATCGACGAGATTCATCGCCTCAATAAAGCTATCGAGGAGGTACTATACCCCGTCATGGAGACGGGCAAGATGGATATCATGATAGGAAAGGGCCCAAGCGCGCGCACAGTCCAGCTTGATCTACCGCCATTTACGCTCGTCGGCGCAACAACGCGCTTTGGTATGCTCTCGGCTCCGCTTCGTTCGCGGTTTAGTGGCGGAACATTTCGGCTTGAATTTTATACACCTGACGAGATTGCGACTATCCTCGGGCGCTCAGCAGGTATCCTCGGCATCACTCTCCCTGAAACAGAGCTTGCAAGTATTGCCGGCCGCTCTCGCCAAACTCCCCGCATTGCCAACTACCTCCTACGTCGTGTGCGCGACTACGCACAGATGCATGAGCGAGACATAGACGAGGCAAGTGTACGCGAGGCATTTGCTCTCCTTGGGCTTGATGAAAACGGTCTCTCTGCAAACGACGTCCTTATCCTGAGGACACTCAAGGAGAAGTTTGGTGGGGGGCCAACTGGTGTCAAAAATCTCGCTGCTGCAACCGGGGAAGATGAGGGCACTATTGAGGACGTAGTAGAGCCGTACCTTATCCAGCTCGGACTTATCGAGCGTACTCCAAGAGGAAGAGTACTCACCGAGAAAGGAAAGGAGTACCTGGGATAAGATGTGAGCTGACGAGAGGATATATCCCTGGCGAAGCCTGTCTGAGGCGTAGCCGAGTTCTGCAGCCAGAAATATATCCTCGAGTCAGCCAATACATGTATACTTCTCATTATGAACACCATCCTCGCCATAGACCCAGGCTATGACCGCTGCGGAGTAGCTATTGTTGAGATTGGATCAGCACCTACACTTCTCTACTCTACCTGCATCGAAACCAATAAAAAGGAGGCCCAGGAACGGCGCCTTTTTCAGATATACCAATCTGTTCGAGAAATTATTGATACCTATCATCCCACTCATCTCACGCTTGAGACACTGTTTTTCTCGGTAAACAAAAAGACTGCCATCAAGGTTGCAGAGTCCCGGGGAGTCATCGTGCTTTTGGCTGGGGTGTATAGCCTCCCCCTCATAGAACTCTCGCCTCAAGCAGTGAAACAATCCATGACTGGAGTTGGAAATGCTTCCAAAGAGCAAGTAGAGCGAATGGTTGCGCTCACGCTTTCGATAGATATTTCAGAGAAAATAGACGACGAGATAGATGCTATTGCGCTTGGGTTTGCAGCTGCCGAGGAAATACGCGTGCAAGGACTTGCGCACTAAAACACTATTTGATACAACTTAATGCATTACTATTAATTCAACACACAATCACACATATATATGTTTGATGAACCTGAAGAAAAAATTGGAGAAGAAGACCTGGTAGATCTGAATATTAAAGATGGGGCAGATGATGCCGATGTCGCAGAAGATGATGATCTCACTGAGACAGACGATCCGCTCCACAAAGCATTTGCACTCGAAGAAGAATCCGAAGAAGCACTCGATGATGAGGCAGAGATGTTGAATCTCATGGCTGAATATCAAGATTGGGAATAAGAAAAAGCACCGCATTATGCGGTGCTTTTTCTTTTTTCAGTACACTTTACGCACATACACCCTTTCGGCTTGATGTATTCTTCCCAATACTCCTTGCCATAGTCATAGCAAAGCTCCTCACCAGGCTGGATGTTGCGAATAGCAGAAATATAAACTCTACCGCGTGCAGTATCTGGCTCACAGTTTGGACGGCATGAGTGGTTGATGTAGCGTGCGATATTTTTGCGGGTTGTGCCATCAATATGGCGGTTGCTTGAGGTTTCAAAAAGATAACGTCCTCCGCGACGGTTGGCTTCTGCTGCAGTGATCACTTCTCCAAAGTATTCAATAATGCACTCACCTTTCTTGATAGGAACTTTTGCAAAGAGCCCAAGGCCGTTGATACCTTTCTTTACTGCGAGTTCTTTTGGTGCGGAATATTTCGGAACGTATTTGAGTCGTGTCATACGGGCAAATTATACACGCCAGGTACTATAGATACCAGTCGTGAGGAGCCTCTCGCTTTCTTTTTGAACAAGTGCTATCTCTCCGTACTCTACAGCTTCGCTTGGGAGCACTTCGCCCAGGAGCTCTCCAAATGTTCGGGCAGAGTATCCTGAGGCATATCCATTTAAGATTACGAGCTCTGCCTTTTCTGATAGGAGTGCTGGGATGAGGCCTAGTAATTCCTTGAGCGACTCTTCAATCTTCCATACCTCGCCTTTTGGTCCACGACCAAACGCAGGAGGGTCCATCACTATCACTTCAAACTGCTCACCTCGTGCAACCAGTCTCTTTGCGTAGCGAAGCGCATCCTCACAAATGACTCTGAGTGCGGTAGATCCGAGTCCTGAAAGAGTTGCATTTTCTTTTACAGTCTCGATAGTGCTTTTTGACGCATCGACATGGGTTACTTCCATACCTCCAAGAGCTGCAGCAATACTTGCGGCTCCGGTGTAACCAAAAAGATTGAGCATCCGGAGCTGGGGTTTTACGCTGCCGAGCTTTATAAGCTCATTCCATTGCCCAGAGTGTTCGGGAAAGATACCAATATGCTTAAAGCCCTTAAACGAAAGACTAACCGTAAGTCCGGCACTGCTAACTTCCCATGTTTCAGAAACACCCTCGGCGAGTGTCCATCTCTCACCTTTGTCCGCCCACAGGAACTGCGCATCAGCGCTCTGCCATAGGACCGGGTTTGTTTTAGCCCAGAGAGCTTGAGGATCTGGTCGGTCGAGCACAACTGAGCCAAACTGCTCAAGTTTGCGGCCTTCTCCACTATCAAGGAGAGCGTAGTATCCGGGTCCAGTAGTTACAATATCGACGCGTTTCATTGTGCTGCCTCTTTTAATGCATCAAGAAGGGTCGGATACTGAAACACAAATCCTTTGTCGATGAGGAGCTTGCTACTCATACGCTGACTTTTAGTGATCTCGCCTAGTAGTTCACCAAATAGTGCTTTTGCAAGCGGTCGCGGAATGCTGCCGAGCACTTTCCTGTGTACAGCTTTTCCAAGTGTCTCCATAAACACTCGATGGATTACTTCTTCTGGAGCTACTGCATTTACAGGACCCTGTAGTGTCTGAGTTTGGATTGCAAAGAGGTAGCAGTTGGTAATGTCATCTATATGAATCCATGGCTGCCAGAATTCTTTTTTAGTAAGTGCGAGCAAGAATCCAAATTTCCTGGTCTTTAAAAGCTCCGTCAACATCCCGCCATGTCCCACCACAGGCGCGGTACGTATACACACAACTCGTGTTCCAAACTCAGTTGCTCGTAGTGCCTCTTGCTCCCAGAGCGCTACTACATCTGCGAGAAACCCTTCTCCTTTTGTATCGTGTTCAGTGAGTTCATCCTGTCCCCGCTCTCCATAAAACCCAGACGCTGAGGCATTCACAAGCACTGTGGGGCGACTCGTTGAGGCACGCATACTCTCGACGAGGTTGCGGGTTGCGCTAAGCCTGCTATCTTTGATTTCCTTTTTGTGGGCAAGTGTCCATTTTTTATTTATAGGAGCACCAACAAGATTCACTACTGCGTCTACTTGCTCAAGCACATTAAATGGAAGAGTGCTTTGCGTCAGGTCACACTGTATATAAAAGAGGTGTTCGTGGGTAAATCGAGGAGAGACACGGTCTATAACAATAACCGTATCTCCGAGCGCGAGGAGTTTTTGCGCAATACCTGTACCGATAAATCCAGAACCTCCAGTGATTGCTATTGTCATGTTCTTATATAGTATCATGCCATTTGCTCAGTACTGCGGCACACAACACGAGCCAGATTTTTGCAAAATCATGAAGGTGCGCTAGGATGCACCCATGGAAGGCTTCCTCGATACAGCCGAAACAGTACTTCTCGCAATCCTTAGTTTTGCGTATTTTGTCGTGCTTTCCCTCCTCTTTTTGCCTTCTCTTCTCATTGTGCAGTTTCTGCAGAAACCGTGGGAAGAGTCTATGAAGAAAACACTCAACCTCTAGAGGATTTTGATAAAACGACTTTTGCCTACCTTATACACCCCACGAATTGCCGGCTGTTTTATATCTCCTATTTTTTCTTTTGTATCAAAGTTTGAAATAGCTCCTGCATCCACAAGTCTCCGGAGTGCGCTTTTTGACTCGACAATACCCTCTGAGACTAGTACTTCTTCTAGTGTGCGACCATTTCCTGTCACCTCGTCTATTTCCCCTACTGATTCTTGTTTTTGAAATGCAGACACAAAACTCTCTTCTGCGGCGAGCGCATCCTTTTCGCTTGTTGCGCTTTTTACTATCTCAAATGCGAGGCGCATCTTGATGTCGCGCGGATTTACTCCAGCCTCAAGCTCGAGCTTTATCGCATTGACCTGACTCATCGTGTAGTCAGTGCAGAGCTCAAAACCTGGTACGATCATGCCGTCAGTCCATGACATAATCTTGCCGTACATGTCTTTTGGACTATCAGTAAAGGCTATCATGTTGCCAGTGGTCTTACCCATCTTTGCACCAGTATTGTCTTCGAGAAGCTTCATCGTAATGACAAACTTTTCTTTATTTTTCATCTGACGCATGAGTGTACGTCCTGCAAGCATATTAAATAGCTGATCATTCCCTCCCACTTCTCCATCAACATCCATGACAACTGAATCATATCCTTGCATGAGCGGGTACATAAACTCGTGCACATAGATAGGTTTGCCTTCCGTATGACGCTTCACAAACATATCACGCTTGAGCATTTGATCTACTGTCATTTGGGAGGCAAGATTAAGCACATCTGCAAATTTAAGTTTGCCAAGCCATTTGTTATTGAACAACACCTTTGCAGGGTTTTTGCCTCCGAAATTAATAAATTTAGATGCCTGCTTTTTATACTGCTTTAGGTTGCGCTTAATTTCTTTTTCGGTAAGCGGCCTGCGTACTGCGAGCTTGTCGGGATCTCCAATACGCGCCGTGAAGTCTCCAATAAGGAAAATGATTTTGTGTCCTAGATCTTGAAACTGACGAAGTTTGCGAAGTTGAATTGCGTGCCCAATATGAAGCGTGTCACCTGTCGGATCGAAACCGGCATATATAGTTAGTTTTTTTGTCCCCCTAAGAGCAGTTTCAACAAATGCTTTGCTTGGCAATATCTCGGATATTCCTTTGTGAAGCACCTGTTCTATTTGTTCGTCTTTCGTCATTTTGTCCATATATGGAGGGATTGTAGCATTTTCAATCAAAAACTCCTTACACATTTTTAATGTATAAGGAGTTGAATTGTGCCCGGATATCCTGAAAGGTACCCGAGAATAAACACTAAAATGTAACGCCAGTGTTTTTTTATGAACCCTCCGATGTATTTTTGTGATAATTGAAGGTATTTCTTATGGTCTTTTACAACTATTGAAACGAATAAGCCGAAGATCCATATAAATACTGCTATTTGGACAATAGCACCGAGAGCTGTATCCAGCATTCCATGTGGCATATATCAAGTTTTATATATGAACAATTATGTTTAGATTATAACCTATATTATATAAATTGTCAAATAATTGTTGCTTTGGTATGATTACCTTATGAAACGGCTTGCGACGCGCATTCATATATTTCTCAGCCACCACACTTTTTTGTACGCGTTTATTGTTGGGGTCGGTATCGTCCTTTTTTGGCGCGGAGTGTGGCACACGGTAGATCTTATTCACCTATACATCAGTCACTACCATGCGACAGCAAGTATCGACCTCGCCGAGCATCCATGGTGGGATGGGCCTCTATCTCTCCTTGCTGGGTCGCTCATCCTCTATATCTCTCACGCCTTTGTCTCAAGCTTTATTGGAAACGAACTCATTCTCTCAGGACTTCGCACCGAAAAGAAACTCACACGCAAGACCGAGGACAACCTCAAGACAGAAGTAGGCGCTATTAGTGATATCAAAGACGAAATAGAAACCATCACCCACAAACTTGCAGACCTTGAGGATCAGATCAAGGATCATCATAAATAAAAGCCGCTAATGAGGTGGATTTTGTTATTTCTTCTTTGCTCGATAGATAAAATATCCGGGGTATTTTTCTCCATCAATATGTTCTGTCGATATATCATCATATTCTTCTTTGTACTTTTCAAGTACAAAGTTCTTAAAGAAGAATGGTGAGAAATAATCATTGAATGTATGGCTGTATTCTTGGAGTGGTAGTGTGTGATCATAAATCCATGAGGTAACGATTTCTCTTTTGAAGTAATCACGCGGTTTCTCATTTTTTTCTAAGAAGTGACGCATTGGGTGTGTTGTTAGAATAAGAAAGTATCCCCCTGGCTTCAACACACGATTTACTTCTCGATAGAATGAGGCAATATCTTCGAATCCTTGTGGTGCATATTTTGAAACCACAATATCGAAGCTTTGATCTCCATACGGAAGTGCGTCAGAGTATCCTACTTTTATTCGTTCTTCACCGAGTCGTTCGTTTGCGAGAGACGTTTCTTTTTCAGATGCGTCGACACCCCACACATCACACCCCATATCATCTTGATAGTGCTTGAGATCGTGTCCGCTTCCACAGGCAATATCGAGTAGTTTTTTTCCTTTGGTCTCAAACTCAAAGAATGAGTAGAAGCTCTTGCGACTTTCCTTGTCGTACCTCAAGGTGTCTCGATCATGTTCTTCTGCCCAATTATTATATTGTTTTGCTGTTAGATCTTTCATATATAGTTATTTGAATCTTTTTGTAACTTTCGACCATTCTTTTCCTGAAGAAAACTGTATGAGCACTTTTGGCTTTATACTGGTTTCTTTTTCGATTCGCTCCATACCGCCGTAGTCATTTTTTTCGGCAACTGCAATCACATCGAGCACTTCTATTCCGTTATTTTGGAGTAGCTCAATCATTGCGATGACTGTTCCGCCGGTGTCGATAATATCCTCAACAATAATCGCTTTCTTTCCTTCGAAATCCTTAACACCGTTCAAGAATAATTTTCCATTGGTATAGGCGTTTCGAAATCCAATAGATATCTCACCTTCGAGCCCAGTTGGATTCCACTTAGTGAGCGTAAACGGCTTTTTTTGTGTATATGCCATGAGTGCACATAGGTATCCACCCCGATCTTCTTCTCCGATCAGAACATCAGCCTTGCTGAAATCAACCTGGTTCGACATCTCTTGAGAGATTTGCTCGAGTAATTCTGATTTAGTGATTGGTGTATGATCTGTCACAGAATTAATGCAGTATCTCTTATTTGAAACAATCACAATGCTTTGATCGTTGAATGTTTCTTGTATGTAATCTTTTTTCATACACGCACATCATACCGATGATTTGACAAACTGTCTTATATATTGCATAAAGTCAATATATAGTAAACAATATGTTTACTATGGTATATACTCTACCTATGCTATTGAGTACCAAACCTAAGATAGAGGAAGTGATAGTAGACACCCTTGCTGACGGCCCTCACGACAGCTTGGTCTTGTTAGAAAAGGTTCAAAACAAAACACCCACTACAAAACAAGGGTTTTATCGGGCGCTCCGAGTACTCTTAAGGGACGAAATAGTGACTAAGAACAAACAATTGGTGCTCCTGAACCCCTTATGGGCAGGAAGAATCGAAAAGTTTGTAGATCGAATTAAGACTGTTTCAACACCCAAAGAAACAGAGACACTCTTTCGTCTGGAAGAGGGAGATACTATGGTGTTTCGCTTCAAATCAGTAATTGATCTGTATCTCTTGTGGAATCACTACTTCTTTATCTTCTGTCAAAAAACGAGTGGGCCGGTCGTATTTTTTAATACCCACAACTTCTGGGCACTTATTCGTTCTGATATCGAAAATGAAATGTATGCGTGGATTAAACATAACAACAAGAAGGCGTATAGCGTCATTGGACACAATACTTCCCTCGATAGAAACACTTCTGACTATATAAAGAAGGACTATGATATAGATCTTGCCTATGAAACATCTCCTTCTGTCCGAGAAACAGTGTTTCCAGCCGTCTTTGGTGACTATGTTATGTCTACAGTACTTGATGCAACCACAGTGAGTGCTATTGGTGAGCTTTATTCTAAATATCAAACATGGGAACCGTCCGTAGAAACAGAACTCAAGGAAATCATTGATCGCATGCGCCGCTCCAAAGTCGTCATTGAGCGAAACAAAAAGAAAGCGGAGCAATTGCGTAAGAAATTGATGAAATACTTCGTCTTTTATAAATAGTTGCTATGATGCATAGTATGTCTAAGAAAACAGCAATAAAACAGTGGTTTCGACGCTTTTCCTGGAAAAAGCTCATAGTGTGGTGTGTGGCGCTCTTTCTT
>CBFIGQ010000006.1:0-2529 GCA_965662335.1 Minisyncoccia bacterium | reverse complement strand
CGAGGTGGAAGCCCGCAAGCGCATTCGCGACGCTCAAACCAAGCTCGACACCAACGCCGAAGCTGCCCGGGCACTCAGCGCACTTGGCCCGCTTGGCGACAAGTTCGACCTGAAGATCGACACCAGCAGCCTGAAATCCGCTTTCTCCGGCCTGGGCGACCCGCTGGCCGGCGTTATCGACAAGTTCCAGACGCTGATCCAGCTCAACGCCAACTACGGCAAGCAAGTGGAGTTGATCGGCAAGGCCAAGCTGGGAAGCGCCGACCAGTACGCCAAGGCTGTGCAAGCCGAGATCGCCCTTAATCAGCGCATGGCCACCGCTACCCTCGGCGGATACGCCGACATTCTCAGCGCGGCCAAGGGCTTTGTCAGCGAGCGCAGCAAGGGTTACAAGGCCCTGCAAGCCGCTGAGCAAGTGTTCCGCGCCTTCCAGCTGGCTACCGCCGTCAGCAACGCAGCCAAAGAGATTGCCCTCATCACGGGCGTAACCTCCGCCAAGGTGGCAGGCGACCAGATCGCAGCACAGTCGTCCATCGCAGCGGCCGGGCAAGAGGTTATTGCGGCCCAGGTTGCCGGCCAGGCCAATGCCGTGGTCGCCGTCACCAACCAGGCCGCCAAGGGCGACCCGTACAGCGCCTGGGTCCGCATGGCTGCCATGGCCGCGGCGATGGCCGCCCTTGGCTTTGCCGTGTCTGGCGCCGGCGGCGGCAGCGGCCCCAACCCGGCCAGCGCTGCCGAAATGCAGGCCCGCCAGGGCACCGGCACCGTGCTTGGCGACGCCGCCGCCAAGTCTAACTCCATCGCCAACTCCCTCGACCGCCTGAGTGACATCGATCAGCTCACCATGCGCTACTCCGCGCAAATGGCGGCCAGCCTGCGCAACATCGAATCCAGCATGGGGGGGCTTGCGTCCATCGTGGTGCGCACCTACGGCCTCACCACCGGCAATCTCACGGGCGTGCAAACCGGCATCAGCACCGAGACGTTTGGAGAGTCTTTGGGTGCGGCGGGTTTCTTTCAACAAATTGCCGAAAAAACGCTTTCTCAGCTCCCTGTTGTTGGCGACCTCCTTAAGGGGTTGTTCAACGCCTTCGGCTCCACCAAGGTCAAGCTGATTGACTCCGGCATCCAGTTCGATCAAGGCAGCATTGCCGACTACATCGCCGGCCTCGGCATGAGCCAGTACGGCACCCTGGAGACCACAAAAAAGAGCTGGTTTGGCCTCAGCAAGTCGTCCTCCACCAGCGTTGTCAATCAGGCTCTGGATGACGAGATCAAGCGGCAATTCGGCCTGCTCTTCGCCTCGCTCGACACCTCGCTGGTAGCCGCCGCAAACGCCCTTGGCATCTCCACTGGCCAGATCAGCGAGCAGATCCAGGCCTTCCAGCTCGACATGCAACGCCTGTCCCTCAAGGGCATGAACGGCGCCGAGGTGCAGGAGGCGCTGGGCAACTACTTCTCCGCCGTGTTCGACAAGGTCTCCGGCAGCGTGCTGCCCGGCCTCGAAGACTGGCAAAAGGTGGGGGAGGGCTATTACGAAACCCTCATTCGCGTGGCGTCAGGCGCCGACCAGGCCCGCTACTACACCGAGCAGCTGGGCATCACCATGGCCGGCCTTGGAGATGTGGCCACCACCCAGGGCGATGCCGCTGCCGAGCTGCTGCGCGCATCCATCACCATGGCCGAGGGCCAGTCCGCCATCGCCAAAATCGTCACCGGATACGACGGCACCGCGCAAGAGCTCTCCGACCTCTACGGCACCCTGCTCAACGTTCAAACCCAGATCCGCAACATCGCAGGCGGCTCCGCCGAAGTCACCACCGAGCTGATCCGCGCCTCCGGCGGCATCGAGGCGCTTACCGACAACATCGGCGGCTACCTGGAGGCCTTCTACACCCAGGCCGAGCGCGACGCGATGAGCTTCAACGCCCTGGGCGATCAGTTTGCCGCCCTGGGCCTGCGCCTGCCCGATTCCACCGCCGCATTCCGCGAGATGGTCTCGGGTATCGACCTCACCACCGAAGCCGGGCAACGCCAGTTTGCCAACATGGTCAAGCTGGCCGACGCCTATTCCACGGTGCAAGGCCGCTTTGAAGAGATGCTGGCCGGCATCAATGCTGGGTTTGAAAGCTCCATCCGCAACGTGCGCCTGTCTGTGCTAGACGATCAGGGCAAATACACCCTGCTCGACAAAGAGGCCAGCCAATACCGCGACATCCTCGCCAGCCTCACCGACACCGATGCCATTGCCGCCTACGCCGACAAGCTGCGGGGCGCCATTGACAGCGCATGGTCGGTGCTCAGCGAAGACCAGCAAAAAGCCACGGCTGACGAGTTCATCCAGCGCTACGAAGCGGCGAACACCCTTGTGAATGAGCGCATGGCCGTGGCCCGAGAGGAGGCCATTGCTGACCGCAAGGCCATCGGCGACGGCATCGCCCAGGCCATCACCCAGGGTCTCACTGACGGCGCTGCGGCGCTGGCCGAGGCTGCAGGGCAGGTGCCCAGCACCATCACCGTTACCGTCTC
>CBFIGQ010000005.1:0-35437 GCA_965662335.1 Minisyncoccia bacterium | reverse complement strand
CGCATTGTTCATTCTAAACTTGGGCATTATGAACACTTCAAACTTTGAGGGTGAAGGCCTGGTACTTAGTATCAGCTTTCACAAAGGACTATATCCTCTCAAACCGGTGTGCTCATAATATGTAATCTTACCCAGACTATAATTTTTATAGATCTGGCACCAGCGAGCTTCTCTTTTTCCCGGTATATCTCTTTCATATTTTCTCTTCGATATACCATTTCCACCTTCTTCCGATTGCACGCAGTACCATTACTCTTGCCCATATTTTTTGTTCTTTTCTTTCATTTTTTTAAATCCTGTTCCTTTTTTAACCCACAATCCAATACCAATCGTCAAAGCCCCTCTCGCACTCGCGTAGGGGCTCCCTCTTTTTATGCGGTATACTTATAGCAATGGAATCAACCCTCCAGCAGTTTCAAGTCAAACACGAGGCCTTTGAAGGGCCTGTCGAGGTACTGCTTGAACTCATCGAAAAGCGCAAACTGTTTGTAAATGATGTCTCGCTCGCATCGGTGACTGACGACTTTATTGCATTTATTCAAACCAAAGGTATGCATCCGGACATGGTGGCGAGCTTTTTGACGGTAGCAGCAACACTCATCCTGATCAAAGCGCGCTCACTCCTTCCGAACCTTGAGCTCACGACTGAGGAGTCAGAGTCGATCTCAGACCTTGAGCGCCGTGTTGCGCTGTACCAAATCATTTCGCATGTCTCTACCGACCTCATCAAGCAGTATGGTAAAAAAATACTCTTTGAAGGAGTCACCCGGCAAACGGGCCCCGTGTTTGCACCAGACCCGCAGCTCACGCTTGCTGCATTTCCAGGCCTCATAACTGATATGATCGGCCGCATACCACCTGCGCCTGTAGCTAAGCCAGAGGCACGGGTAACTGCCACTGTATCGATCACAGAAGTCATTGACACGCTCATTGACCGCATAAACAATCTGACCAAGACCACCTTTAGCGGTATCCAGGTACATGCACCTGACGGGGATAGTAAGGCACAAAAAGTCTATACGATAGTCTCATTTCTTGGTATGCTAGAGCTCGTACGAAGAGGTCTCGTCAATGCCGAGCAGGGCGACCAGTTTGGCGATATTAGCCTTGAGCGACAATAACCAACATGCAACCACACCTCCCACAAGCCATTGAAGCGATACTCTTTGCAACTGCAGAGCCGATGACCTATGCCGCACTTGCAAAGCTACTTGATGCATCTATAGACAACATTGGTGAGGCAGTCACAGAACTCAAGGCAACGCTTGACGGACATGGCATTATCCTTACTGAGCTCAACCAGGTAGTGTCCCTTGCGACTAGCAGCGAATTTTCAGGACTCATAGAGTCAATGCGAAAGGAAGAACTTTCTAAGGAGCTCTCAAAGGCGTCGGCCGAGACACTTGCGGTTATTGCCTACATACCAGGAGCTACAAAAAGCCAGATAGAATTTATCCGTGGAGTCAATGCGTCATACTCGCTTCGCGCCCTTAGTATGCGCGGTCTTATTGAGTCAAAGGGAGCGGGAAGGGCAGTGACCTATCATCCGACCCTTGAGCTTTTGACTCACTATGGGATCACGCGTATTGAGGAGCTGCCAAACTATAGAGATACAAAAGCAAAGCTTGAAGCGCTTCTTGGAAGTCAATCTACTACCACAGAGTAATGTATGCCAATCATTAACGTTATCAAAATTTTCTTACCAACAACTCTCGCCTTTTTGCTCGGTATTCTTATTACGCCAAGCCTCACGAGTTACATGTACACGCACAAACTCTGGCGACACAAAAAGCGAAGTGAGGACGGAGAAATCACCAACGACAACTACAAGAAAATCCACGATGGCACTGCAGAAGTCTCAACTCCGCGAGTCGGCGGCATCATTATCTGGCTATCTACCGCTCTTTGTATTGCGCTCATATGGATAGTATCGAGACTTGCTCCATCTGACCTTACGGCAAAGCTCGACTTCTATAGCCGCAGCCAGACACTGGTGCCGCTCGCAGCACTCCTGGTGGGAGCAGGGATTGGGCTTATTGATGACGCAGCTCAGATCAGAGGAGTCGTTGAGCGTATATCCAATCGCTATATCAAAATAGGCATTGTGGTCCTCATCGGCGCGCTTATTGGGTCATGGTTTTACCTCAAGCTCGGCGTGAGCAGTATCGCTGTGCCGTTTAGTACGCCATTATACCTTGGAGTACTGTTTGTGCCTGTATTTATTCTTGTCCTTCTTGCAGTATTTTCAAGCTCCGTGATCGACGGCATGGATGGACTTGCCGGCGGCGTCTTTGCGGTTATTTTTGCAGCATATTCAATCATTGCCTTTGGGCACAACCAAATGGATATTGCAGCATTTTGTGGCGTGATCACTGGCTCAATCCTTGCGTTTTTGTGGTTTAACATTCCGCCTGCCAGATTTTATATGGGCGAGACAGGCATACTCGGACTCACCGTCGTACTCACGGTTGTCGCATTTCTGACTGATACTGTACTGATCTTGCCCCTTATCGCGCTTCCGCTCGTTGCGACAGTTGCCTCAAATATCATTCAAATCACAAGCTACAAATACTGTGGTAAACGCCGGGTATTTAAAATCGCTCCGCTTCATCATCATTTCCACGCACTGGGTTGGTCAAAGGAAAAGGTCGTCATGCGCTATTGGGTCGTATCTATTATTTGTGCGCTTCTTGGAGTCGTACTCGCACTCATTAGCTCATGATACAAAAACTCACCAAAAAACTGAGAGGGCAGCAAGGTCCGATGGACAGATATTTTCTCGGCATCGTTGTGTTGATCACTGTCATTGGGCTTTTTTCATTTGTGTCTGCAAGTCTTGGTATCCTTGCAAAAAGTGAAAGCAAGTTTTATGGCGTGCTGTTCAACCAAATAGTACTCGGGCTTGTAGGAGGATTTATCGGACTATGGCTCACGACCAAAATACCGTATCTGTTTTGGCGCAAACATGCGTTTTATATTTTTCTTCTGACACTTGCTCTCACTATAGCAGTGTTCATTCCTGGGCTTGGATTTGCACACGGTGGCGCACAACGCTGGATAAGTCTTGGACCACTCTCGTTTCAACCGGCAGAAATACTCAAAATTGGATTTGTTATTTATTTTGCTACCTGGCTCGCCTGGACACAGAAAAAGCAGAGCGAAACAAAGTTTAAAATTGTACCGCTTCTCATCATGCTCGGCGTTGTTGCGGTAGTACTCCTCAAACAGCCTGATACAAAAAGCCTTATTCTCATCACAACTGCGGCCTGTGGAATGCTCTTTGTCTCCGGGGTCTCCTGGAAACGTATCGGGATAATACTGGGGATAGGGATACTGGGGATAGGAATGGTTGCCTTTATCAGACCGTACGTGATGCAGCGTATCAAGACCTTTATCAATCCCGCATCAGACCCGCGCGGTGCCTCGTATCAGCTTCAGCAGTCGCTGATTGCGATAGGATCAGGAGGAGTGTTTGGGCGAGGTCTTGGGCAGAGCGTACAAAAGTTTAGCTATCTTCCAGAGCCACAAGGAGACTCGGTATTTGCCGTTATTGGGGAGGAGTTTGGTTTTGTGGGGAGTATGCTTCTCGTCATACTGTACGTATTTTTGGGTGTGCGCGGTATGAAGATTGCAATGCGAGCACCAGATGCATTTGGGCGGTATCTCGTCATCGGTATCGTGACGCTCCTTGTTGCTCAGTCATTTTTAAATATTGCATCCCTGGTTGGACTCTTTCCACTCACTGGAGTACCACTGGTGTTCATTTCCCACGGGGGGACATCACTCTTTATTGCACTGTGTAGCGCCGGCATGATCCTCAATGTATCTAGATATGAAAAAAGGGTATAATACAGGAACTATATGAAAATCTTACTTATTGGAGGAGGAACAGGAGGACACTTTTATCCACTTATCGCCGTTGCAGAAGAAATCAACCGCATCATCGACGAGGAAAAGTTGGTAAACCTCAAGCTCTACTATATGAGCAATAGTCCATATGACAAGACGCTTCTTGAGGAGCAATTTATAACGTATATCCCCATCACAGCTGGGAAACTACGCGTATACTTCTCATGGAAAAATATTGTTGACATATTCAAAACGGCATATGGAATACTCGACGCTATTATCAAGATGTTCCAGTTGTATCCTGACGTCATCATCTCAAAAGGCGGGTATGCAAGTTTCCCGGCACTTGTGGCAGCTCGACTACTCCGTATCCCAGTCATTATCCACGAGTCAGACACCGTGCCAGGGCGTGTGAGCCGTTGGTCGGGCAAATTTGCGCGCCGTGTCGCACTTTCATTTCCTGAAGCCGCACAATACTTTGATGCAAAAAAGGTATCCGTCACAGGGCTTCCTATTCGCAAAAATCTGATTCATCCAGTACAGGCGGGTGCAAAGGAATTTTTTGAGCTTTCTCCTAGTATTCCTACTATTGGAGTATGGGGCGGCTCCCAAGGCGCAAAGGCTATCAATGACGCAGTCGTAAACGCAATAGGAGACATCCTTACTGACTATCAAGTTATTCACCAAACCGGTGCAGCTGACTATGAGGACGTGACAACTGAAGTCAGGATCATCATGGGTGACAATACTCGTCGCACCCGCTATAAGGCATTTCCATTTTTAAATAATGTGCAGTCAAAGATGTTTGCGGGAGCGGTGGATATAGTCGTCTCGCGCTCTGGTTCATCACTTTTTGAAATAGCCGCGTGGGGCAAGCCTTCGATTTTGATACCCTATATCCATGCGCATGGAGACCATCAACGCAAAAATGCGTACCATTACGCACGTACCGGCGCCTGTGTAGTAATAGAGGAAGCAAACCTCACACCCTCAGTTCTTCTCAATGAAATCCGTACTATCCTTGGAAACAAAGAGCTCTACAGTGCGATGGAAGGCCACGCAAAAGCATTCTTTACCCCCGATGCAGCACGCAAGATAGCAACTGAAGCTATTTCAATTGCACTTAGTCACGTACGCGAATAATATTTTTATCCTTTGCGTAGATATACGTAAATGATGCGCCCAAGAAAAATACTTGAGCGGAGTAGTATATCCATACGAGCATACCGACAAGTGACGCTGCTCCTCCAAACACGTCTGTATTAACTAGAAGGCGAATATACATGAGTACCAAGAAATTTCCGATAAGGAGCATAAGATTCGTAATGAGTGATCCGAGCGCTATCACACGCATAGGAAGCTTCCTATTGGGCAGTACTCGGAAACACACCATACACAAGAGTACCCCAAGCACAAACTGAATACCTATTTGCATGAGTTGGATAAGCACTTCAGGAAGTTTGGTTTTTATAACATCGAGCACGGCAGAACTACCGAGCGATACGAGAAGCAGAATAACTATAAGCGGGATAAAGGAGAGCGCTACTATTTTTTGTGTGAGAAATTTTGATAGCCAGGAAACACGCCTTTTGGTTGGTGCATCTCCCCACAAAATATCAAAGTCTTGATCGAGTTCTGAAAACACTCCAATAGCTCCAGTTAGTGCTACAGCAACCCCAATCAGTGCAGTGAGGAGATTTACATTTTCAAATCCTCTATTTCTAATAAGTTCATCTACATAGCTTGCAGCACCTGATCCAACTTTATGCGCAAGTCCTGATACGACAGCCCCCTCTACGAGATCCTTGCTAAAGAGATAGCTCACTACAGTGATTACAAGGAGAAGCAGCGGAATAAATGAGAGCATTGCATAGTACGAGAGTGCTGCTCCCATGCGCGTAGCATTGGTCTTTCTAAAATGCGCGTACGTATCAATAAGCAACTTTTTCATGCTCAAAGTATACCAAGCGAGTTATCCACATCCTATATACTTGCTAGTGAACGTTCGTTCACATATACTAACAATAGGTCGCGATTAATATAATTAACTGTCCGTACTATCTATGACACGACATCAATACACAAAAAATATATACCAAGAGCTTAAGGCACTCAACAAACGTATCGATTACAAGATATTGCGGGGAGAGCGATACACACAGGAGTCCAAGCGTCACAAGGAGCTTCTTAAGGAAATCCGAGAGCAGCGCCGTCAGTCATTTGGTCGATTTGTTAGTTCACTATTTCAATTTCAATAATATGTATTTCAAAGATCTCGTAGAAGCTGAACTTAAACGCTTAGAGCCATTGGCTACCTCTCCAGTCTCAAGTTATGGTATTCCAAGCCTATATGCAAAGGGAAGTAGAAACGCTACACTTCTAAAAGGAAAGCAGCCTAGCTCCTGGAGTGTATTCTTCCGTGCTGTAAAGCTGTTTCTTCTCTAGTGTATGCATTCAGACCCCAAACAAACTCTCATTACGTTCTATCAATCCAAAAAGCGTATGCCAACATATACTGAAATGCTTGGGCTTTTTGGGTATAAGAGCAAGAATGCCGTTGCAAGACTTGTCGCAAAACTCATTGATGCGGGGGTAGTAGCAAAAGATAAACTCGGTAAACTTATTCCGACCAATGCCTTTAGTGCGACCCCACTCCTCGGCTCGGTAAAGGCAGGATTCCCGGCGTCAGTAGAGGAGATACGTGATTCACTCAATATCGAAGATTATCTCATTGAGCGACGTGACTCTACGTACATACTTGAAGTAGATGGCAAATCTATGATTGATGCTCATATTGATGATGGTGATATGGTCATTGCACAGCGCACTACGACTGCACGAGATGGCGATATTGTGATCGCAACGATTGATGGGGAAAGTACGATGAAGTACTACCGTAAATCTGGCACCAAGGTGTGGCTTGAGCCTGCAAACAAACTATTTAAGCCAATGTACCCTAAATACAGTCTGGAGGTGATGGCGGTAGTAAAGGGCGTTATTCGCAAGTACTAGTACTCGGTAAGTTTTCCAGCATCTATTTCTATCTTATCTGCAAGCCGCAGCGTGCGCAGGCTGAGAGTACTGGGTAGGATAGGGTAGTGCACACTATCATCTAAATCTGCGCCTATTTCCCACAGATCATCGTCTGCAGTTATCCATGAGTATTTGTATTTTTTGAGACTAAATGGCTTAGAGTATTCTCTCAGGGTCTTGGTTCCATCATCGAGAAAGTATTCATGAAAGTACGAGAGCGCGAGTTCCCGTACACTTTTATAGACGGGTTCTCGATAGCGAAGTACTGCATGATTGGTCTTAGAGATTGCTCCCCAGAAGCCATCATTTTTAAACAAGGCAACGACATGATCGAGGTCCTTTTTCGTGCTTCGTAGATCAAGAAGGAGTGGTTCATGACCGTGATACCAGAGCACGGCTGCAGCAAATAGTGCGCCTTCGATACAATGCGCACATTTTTGTTCTATAACGAGTCGCGGACTTTTGCAGGTTTCGCCAGAGCGCTCAAAATTGTAGGAAATACTATTGAGATAGTCTTGGATTTTGGCAGGAGTATGGAGTTTTTTAAATAGTATTGACTCCTCTGGTGAAAGATTGTGCATGATTCAGTATATCAGGTGTATACTGAATATATGAAAAAAGTATTTATATTTTTAGTGATCGCGCTTCTCATAGTATTTGGGTATTTGCATTATGAAGGAATGAACAATCCAGTGGTGCCGCCGGCGCAGCCAGCAACACCTATAGAAACGCCAAAGCCTGGTACCTATACTGGAGCAGATTTCAGTTTTACGTATGATCCGCAGTTTACCGCAACAGGAAATGACTCAACGACTCCGTGGAGAGTAAATACTACAAGTGAGGGAGTACTCCTTGCAAAGGTTAATATCCCTGATACGTTTGAACCAAGCACAAATTTTCGTGGTGCTACATTTACTGTGGGGAGAAGCGATTCAGTAGAAGGCATACGAGATTGTCGTATACCAACAAATGGCGAGAGGATGAAAGGTACCAAAACTATCGATGGCGTTACATGGAATATCATTACCCTAACTGACGCAGGGGCGGGCAACTACTACGACACTACGAGCTACCGGTACCTCATAAACGGTTCATGCTACGCGCTTGAGTACACGATACATTCTACAAATATTGGTAACTATGATCCGAGCCAAGGTATAGCAGAGTTCGATACACAAAAAGTAGTAAGTGTACTTGAAACCATGGTAGACAGTTTCCAATTTACGAAATAATGAAGCAAGTAGTGGTACACGATAAAATGCAGAAAGAGTACACATATACTCTTGTAGAGCCAATAGGTAAAAATTTTGATCCGGAATTTAAACCGATGCTTACACCAAAAGAGATGCTCCATTTGGGAGTGTTTGGAGGAAAGTACATGACCGACTGCCAAAATGAATTTCCCAAAAACTGGTTTAAGGCCTCCCTCCTTTCGCCCGGCTTTCATGATCCTCAAAAAAATTTTTTCAAAGTAAATGCAAGCCAGCCGCTCAGTGTATGGCAAAAGAAAGGGTGGATATACAAAGACGATCCGAGAGGGTGGTTTCAGTGGTATTGCCGATACTATATAGGCAGAAGACTGCCTGATGAAGACAAAAGGCAGATCAAGCGCTGGAAGGCAATACGACGCCATATCGGACAGATACAAGCGTACTGCCGCCCAGGAGACGCGCACTGTAGACCTCGGCAGCGGCAGGCACTACTGCACTGGGCGTACGATAGCCGAGCTATTTAACGCTTGAGACTCACTACTTCTTCTGGATTAAGTTTACGAACTTTTTTAGAACCAAGCGGTGTGAGAGTGCCAATACCTACTCGCTCTAGGGATATGATTGTGAGTTTGCATGCATCACACATACGGCGTATTTGGTGTTTTCTTCCTTCGCGCAACGTAATGAGGAATGATGTTCGAGAGAGTCGTCTAGTTTCTGCGGGCCTTGTGAGTATATTGTCGAGTTTGATACCTTGTTGCATACGCATAAGCTGCGCATCAGACACCTGTTCGCGTACGAGTACCTTATACACTTTGGGTACATGAGAATTCTCGCGAGTGAGCGCCTTGGTAAGTGTGCCATCATTAGTCATAAGAATGAGTCCTTCTGAATCTTTATCAAGTCTTCCAACAGGGGAGAGGTGGCAAAGCTCTGGAAAGACGCTATGAAGATCGCGCACACCATTGCGTGTCGCAGTTGTTTCTATGCCACGTGGTTTGTACACGAGATAGGTCTCCTTTGGATCGAGCTCTACTTGTATTCTGTCGGTAGGTGAGACATCTATACCAGGAGTAGTAACCACTACACCATTTACTCGCACCCTACCACGCAGGATGAGATCTTTGGCCTCACGGCGTGACGCGAGCCCTTTTTGTGCAATAACTTTTTCGAGGCGTTCCATATCAGTATTTATGATATAAAAATACGATTTTGTCAAACTCTAGCGCTCTGTAGCCTATGTGGTAGTATCGAATTGTACCTCGGTACGAGTTGAATTATGACAGAACACAAGAATCTTCTTTGGCTAATAATCATTATCGGAATCATTATTATTATACTTCTTGCAAGTCCACGACTTGCTGCACGTCGCTACGGATACTATGGAACGGGCATGTTTGCTGCAAGTGCGGTGCCTGTATACTACCAACAGCCAGTAGTTGCTGGTATTCCTGGTACCTATTCGATCTTTCGAACGTATCCTAAGACAAGCTCTTACACCTATACTCCAAGTACTAGTTACTACTACCAACAAACGAGTAGCTCGTACACGGGGGAGCCAGTTTTCTCTGACGGTTGCACACTCACGAGCCCCTATAGTACTACTACCGGAGAGCCTTGTAGCTAATATCAAGAAAGCCGCAGATCGCGGTTTTTTTTGTAGCTTGCTCTATCGAACGTTCGTTCGGTATACTACAGTCATGGATCATAGAAAGGCTTTGGAGGAATACTACAAAAAACATAAACGCATGCCCTCATATAGCGAGGCAGCGACTCTATTTGGTGTCGTATCCAAGGACTCAGCGTATCGCATTATGAAAAAGCTCATAGACCAAGGTGTGGTCAAAAAGGATGCTGCTGGCAAACTCATTCCGCATGCTCTACAGAATGGCGTAGCTATGCTTGGACTTGTGGAAGCAGGGTTTCCGACTCCTGCCGAAGAAAACCTTCTCGACCGAGTAACACTCGACAGCTATATGATCGAGCATCCAGAAACATCATTTATGTTGCGGGTCAAAGGTGACTCAATGATTGATGCGGGTATACATGAAGGCGATTTTGTTATTGTTGAGCGCGCGCGTGAAGCACGCCCGGGAAGTATTGTTATAGCCGAAGTCGATGGAGGCTGGACGATGAAGTACCTGCGTAAAAAGGGAAACCTGTTGTACCTCGAAGCCGGCAATAGTGAGTACGCTCCTATCATTCCAAAAGACTCGCTCTCTATTGCGGCAGTTGTTGTAGGGGTCGTGCGTAAATATGGATGAATGGATACTGCACATTGACGGAGACGGCTTTTTTGCGTACTGCGAAATTGCGCGATTTCCGCATTTAAAAGGGAAGCCGGTGGTGGTAGGAGAAGACCGCGGCATAGTCTGTGCATGCACCTACGAAGCAAAAGCGCTTGGTATCAGCCGCGCGACGCCTATCTTTGAAGTACGAGAAAAGTATCCAGAAGTCACAATACTCTCCTCGCATTTCGAACTCTACAACCACTATGCGGATATGCTCGCCTCTCTCCTTCAGGGAGAGGTAGATATACTCGAGCGCTATAGTATTGATGAATGCTTTGCACTCAAGCGATTTCCTATTGGCACCACAAAGGAGACGATGCACGCATGGCTCATGGATCTCAAGAAACGCATACAACGCGCTACCGGTCTCACGTATTCATTTGGCATAGCACGTACCAAAGTCCTCGCTAAAATCGCTTCCAAAAGAGAAAAACCGGATGGCTGCACAGTGATCGATATAGCAGACGAGACCGAGGTACTCAAAACAACTGACATCAAATCTCTCTGGGGTATTGGATGGCGACTTGGGAGAAGATTTGAGCGAATGAACATGAAAACTGCCTACGACTTCTATATGTGGGAGAGGTCACGAGTTGAGAAATCATTTGCGCAGCCGACCCAGGAGCTCTGGCACGAGCTGCACGGCATACGCATGTTTGGTATCGGACACAGCAATTCACATCAAAAATCCCTCCAAGCAACACGATCCTTTACACCAACCACAGACAACAAATCATTCGTCATAGCGGAGCTTCTCCATAACGCAGACATCGCATTTACGCGTATGCGAAAACACGGCCTTTTAACCAATGCCATCAGTATCTATCTCAAAACCCGCGACAAAAAATACCTCAGCACAAGCATGGTACTCCCTCACTATACACAAAATCTTCTCGATGTTACTGCGCTCCTTTCCAAGGAAGCAAGACGTCTTTTCCAAGACGGCACAAAGTATCGCTCGACCGGCATCACGCTCTGGAACTTGCGCCCAGCTGCATTTGTACAAGACGATCTCTTTGGATCTCAGCAGTCAGTCCTCGAAAAAACAACCCTCATGAAGGCCGTCGACACGATACGCCATAAGCACGGGCGGGGGAGTATTAGCGTCCTTTCTACCATGTCTTCAGTTACGCGCCGTAAGGCACAGAGCGCATCTCGCAAAGCCAAAGATCACTATATCTACGGCCTTCCGCTTGCGTATTTAGGAGAGGTGAAATAAAAAAAGCTAGAAGATTCCAGCTTTATCTTTAAAATCTAAATACAGGTTTGCTGTATATAGTGTCGTAAAAGATATATTGTGCGACGTTATATATAGTTTACCCTATCACTATAATGACTTGGTTTATTCGTACTCGGATCGACAAGTGTTAAATGCATTCACCTGCGCGTTGTAGGTTTTTATTTTTTCTTGGGAAATTGAGAGCAAACTATTGTATTGCGAGACGAGAAGATTGAAGGCAGTAACGCGGTCTTGGTACTCTTCCCCGGTTGGATGATCGGGGCCGAGAAGTGTATCTTTTTCTGTTGTCAGTCTTTGCTTTTGTTGTTCAAGCGTAGTCTTGATCGCACTAATAGCGCCGCCGAGCACACTATCGATATGTGGACAGCTCGTGCGTGGCGCGCCAAAGTGCTGTACCGCAAACCAGCGCTCCTTGCCTTGGTACATGCCACGCTGTGCATAGACACCTATCTCTTGATAGTGGGTATTGAGGATGTTTGCTCGGTGACCTGGACTGTTCATCCATGCCTGTACGATATCCTCTCCGTTTTCAAAATCTCCGAATGCTAGATTTTCACCTATTACGATATAGTCATATCCTACCCTAGATGCAAGTGTTGATTTGTCTTCTCCTGTTGGTGAGACGTGTTCGAAGTATTGTTTACTAAGCATATCTTCAGTTTTTATTTTGGCTGATTGCATCAGCTTCTGGTTTACCGTAAGAGGTGTAAGTCCCATGTAAATACGCTGCTTGTTAGTAGCATCAATAATTTCGCTCGCCCACTTCTCTGCTTGAGTTTGTTCGATAGAAGCCGCAGGTGCATAGGGGGTGGTGACAAGGGATGAAGAAACCACTTTACCGAGTGAGGTATCAGACACAAGAGACTTCTCTGCCGGCTGTACAATAACACTTGAGAGTAAGTCGTCAGCAATATGATCGGCGCGTCCTGGATACAACACAGTACCAATAAGCGCAAGACCTATGAGTATTAGAAATAGATTACTAAGACGTGTAAACATAGCTTAACAACTCGCAGGAGTATAGCCCTGCAGCTCCGCGTCTTGTTGAGACTGGAACCAAATAATATTTTCGGGTTTTATACGATCAAGACCAGCACAACCCGGAGTGTAGTATTTCGTACCATTTTTTGAGCCTGCATATGTTCCTGTTTGAGCAGTTTGGGGTTCTTGCTGAGCTTCTGCTCGAGTACCAAGCGGTATATGAAGACTTGAAAGCATATCAGGAGAACACCGGAGCTCCACACCGCTCTTTTGACTCCCCTGCCCGTACAACATTCCAACATAAAATGCAAATCCTGCAATAGCAAGGATAAGTATGACGAAAAATATACTGTAGTATTTGGCTATAAATCCCTTCATACTGACAGTATACAGTATATTACCAGCCCTACTATTGCCGTTGACACAATACCCTCTATCGGGTAAGATAAGCGTCTATGGCACATAAGAAGGCTCAAGGAGCAGCTAAAAACCTAACGGATTCCAATCCACAATATCTCGGAACCAAACTCTATGATGGTCAGTTTGCAAGCGCAGGCTCTATTATCGTCCGACAACGTGGGACCAAGATCCTTCCAGGTACTTCAGTAGGTATTGGAAAAGATCACACCCTCTTTGCACTCAAGGATGGCTACGTTAAGTTTTCTGATAAGCGCAAACAAAACTACGATGGTACTACCTCAGTCCGCAAGTCAGCAAATATTATCGAAGAGCGAGCATAAAACAATCCCTCAGAAATGAGGGATTGTTTTATGCAATAGTAAGAGGAAATGATGAAGTGTATTCCTTGTCCTTTACTTCTATCATATATACACCTACTTCTTTGATATGACCTCCAGTGACAACGAGAAGACCTGGGTCGATCGAAATCCTGTGTGATGTCTCGAGGAAGTGGGCGATATCTTTTGCGCTTACCTTTGCAAAGAGATGGCCTTGCTCGTTTTTCTTTGCAGGAAATATTACAGTAAGCTCTTGTAGGTTTTTGATTGCTGCATCAAGGAGGTTGTGATGCATAGCGCGCTCACTAGCTTCACCATTTTTCTTACGTGAAAGTGCTTCGATGGCCTTTGGTGTAGCAGGTATGGCAAGCTTTTTGGGAAAGAGTGCGTGAGCAGCATAGCCATCTGATACTTCAACAATAGTGTCTTTTTGACCTACTTTTTGTACTGATTTAAGAAGAATTACTTTCATTTTGTAAACAAATCAACTGCCTGCTCAAGTTGCAAATCCTTGCCATCTTTGTCCTGGGTAAATGGAATTTTAATACTTGGCGTGAGACCACTTTCAGAGATAGATATTCCATTTGGGGTGTACCATCTTGCAACGGTGATCTTGAGTGCAGTGTCATGGGTAAGTTTTATTACTTCCTGTACTGACCCTTTTCCAAAGGTTTGTTCGCCAGCAAGTATACCGATACCCTGCTCAGAGAGGGCTCCAGCAAGGATTTCAGACGCCGAAGCTGAACCTTTATCTACGAGTATTATAAGTTTGGATTTCACCGGAAAGACAACTGGTCCTTGACTCACATGGGTGACTTCATCTTGTGCTGATTTGCCGATCTCTTTTACGATAGTTTTGCCCTGCGGAATAAACCAGCCTCCAATAGTGACGGCTGCATCGAGATATCCACCTGGATTGCCTCGCAGGTCAAGGAGAAGGTTTGGATACCCAGATTGTACATATTCATTGAGTGCTTGGCGAAAGAGTTGTGGGGATTGTGCTGAGAAATTGTAGAGGTGAATGATGAATGTCTTTTTGTCAGGCCTTGTCTCTGTATCAACAGTAGGGAGTGAAATATTTTCTCGAGAGATTGAGTAAACCTTTGGCTCGGTTAGTCCCTCACGAACTATGGTGAGGTTGATAGTGGTCCCTGCCTTGCCACGGATGAGTGAGACAGCCTTGTCTATATCAAGATCATTTGTGGTGGCAGAACCTATTGCGATGATCTTGTCGCCACTTTTAAGACCCGCACGTTCTGCAGGAGTTCCTTTGAGCGGTGCGATCACCGTGAGCACTCCGTCCTTTTGACCGATCTCAATACCGATACCTTCAAATGAGCCCGATATTTCTCCTTGGAAAATATTATTTTCTGAAGGAGTAAAGAACGTTGTGTAGGGATCATTAAATGAGGCGAGCATACCTTTGATAGCACCGTACATGCGATCCTCGTCACTTACTGCACCGGTACCAACAAACTTTTCACTCGCAAGTGACCATGCCTTCCAGAATGGATCAAAATCTGTCTGTGTAGCAGCGAGAGATTCCTTGTGTATGACTGAAGTTACTTTATCTGCCGCAGGTCTATTGGCATAGCCGGTATATACACCACTGAAAAATACAATTGCGGCGAGTACCACAAATCCAAGTGTACGCAGTCCAATCTTTATGTGTGTAGGTGTTTCATTATTCATGGTGAAGTTCGTGTGGAGTAGTTTCCCTCAAGGAGTATAGTACTTTTTTGTAGGCATACCGAATACTAAATGCGAGATAGATAATACCTATACCTATGAGGGCTACAAGGATATTCTTTACGGTATGCGATACACCAAACAGTGGTACAAAAAGAAGTACTATTCCTGACCACAAGAGTATACGGAGTTTTCCAAACATAGGGAAAGTATAGCACACTACCGGGGCGCAATGACGATGACAAATTCGCCTTTTATGGTATCAGGATGCTCCGTATAGTGCCTCAACAGCCCAGCTGCTGTACCTATGGGATATTCTTCAAATGCCTTGGTCATTTCCCTTCCGATCATGATCTGTCTACTTCCAAGCGCATCGCTGAGGGACTCTAGAGTCTTTAAAAAACGGTGAGGAGATTCGTAAAGTACGACTGTGTGATCTGCATCCTTGATGTGTGCAAAAAGTGTTTGCCTTCCCTTTTTGTGTGGCACAAACCCGAGAAATTCAAAATGGGATGCAGGAAATCCTGAAACGCTTAGGGCCGCGATGACAGCACTTGCGCCAGGAATAGGAACAACGCTCGCATCACCAAATCTCTCGCGAAACTGCGCCACAAAGTGTGACCCTGGGTCCGATATCGCAGGTGTTCCCGCATCAGTCATGAGTGCGATATGTTCATGCTCTTTGCATCGTTCAAGCGCTTTTTCGAGTGCTGCCTCGCTACTCTTGGCATGACTTGAGACGAATTCCTTGCTCGTACTATCAATACCAAGAAGCTTTAGAAGCTGGCCGGTAGTACGCGTGTCTTCTGCCAGGATAAGTGTTGCCCGCTCGAGCACTTCTTTTGCGCGAATAGAAATATCCTTGAGGTTGCCTATAGGGGTAGCGACAACAGAAAGGGTCATGGTGCGTGTACATGGAATCGGACCATGGACCTCTGTCTTATCAGGACAGCGTTCTACCACTGAACTATACACGCGTGGTGTGGCATTACTATACCAAATTTTTGCTATTTCTCAAGTTATTCTTCGTCGCTCGCCTCCCCTACCTCGCCAGACTGCATGGCATCGATTATTTTGTCCATCTTGCCTTGCATGATACCTTCTATATTTGAGAAGTTTTGGTGGATACGGTGATCAGTCACACGATCTTGCGGGAAGTTGTAGGTGCGAATCTTTTCTGAGCGATCTGCGGTACCGATCTGACTCTTGCGATCACCTGAATATTTTGCAGCTTCCTCTTCTTCTTTGAGTGCTTGGAGTTTTGCGGTGAGGATCATAAGCGCCTTTTCGCGGTTGTCCACTTGACTACGTTCTGCGGTAGAACGAACATCAATACCAGTCGGCTTATGAATAAGTCGCACTGCCGTTTCTACTTTGTTGACGTTTTGTCCACCCGCACCCCCGGAGCGTGAGTACTCCATTTCAAGGTCTGCAGGATTTATCACAAACTTTACCTTCTTGCGAATTGGAAGAATGGCTATAGTTGCAGTTGAGGTATGAATGCGTCCCATTTTCTCGGTGACCGGTACGCGCTGCACACGGTGTACTCCTGTTTCGTAGCGCATGAGTTTATAGACATCTTGTCCGCGTATTTCGAGTGTATAGTCATCGATATGCTTTACTTTCCAGCCACGTGACTCAGCAAACCGCTCATATGCGTACACGAGCTCTGTGGCAAAAAGTGCCGCCTCATCGCCTCCTGCTCCTGCTCGAGCTTCCAGAATGATTTCATTTGGAAATTCTTCTTCGACTTTTTCAGCTTCCTCTATAGCATGTATTTGTTCCTCAATAGCTTTTTTTTGCATCTGTA
This sequence comes from Minisyncoccia bacterium, assembly GCA_965662335.1. Classification (GTDB taxonomy): domain Bacteria; phylum Patescibacteriota; class Minisyncoccia; order Phycocordibacterales; family UBA9973; genus UBA4124. Next base: position 18,596 of record CBFIGQ010000005.1, on the reverse strand, counting down.
GTGACGCGAGTTCATCAGCTGCTATATCTTTCATGGACGGATCGCTCTCTATAAGCGCCTGTACTTCTTGCTCTTGCTTCAAAAGACGCTCGTATTCTGAGGCGAGGTATTGTGTCTTGTGATTTTGTTTGAGTTCGTCGAGGTTCATTGTGTGCTCTCTAAGCCGAGGCGAGTACATATATTTTCGGAGAACTGTTTGAGCAACGCGAGTTTTCGGAGAAAATGTATGCACTCGGTGAGGATTGCTCTCTTGTTATTTCTTTGCAGCAGCTGCACGCTTTTTGAAGCGATCCACACGTCCCGCAGTGTCGATAACCTTTTCGTTACCAGTGTAAAACGGGTGGGATGCACTTGAGATTTCTACGCGATAAAGATCGTATTCCTTACCCTTGTAGCTTCCTTTTTCGCTTGTTTTTACGGTTGAACCAATCAAAAACTGTGCGTCAGAAGAGTTATCAACAAAGATAACTGGGCGAAATGTAGTTGGATGGATGTCCTTTTTCATAGAGTGAGAATATAGCACACGCGCAGTCAAAAGACAAGGTCTCTAGCGGCGAGACACCCCGTACTGCACAAGATAGTCTATATCTGCCTGAATATTTCGCGCGAGGGCCATTACAGAGTTGCCGTAGAAGCTATTTGCGGGCTTTTTACCGTCACAGGCACGTCCTGAGTAGTATTTACATGCAGCATTTCGCTCATTTGTTTCGTTTCCTACACCACCGCGATCCTTGAGGTATATGGCGGTTGCCATGATAGCATCACGTGCAATCCATGGGTTTGCAGCTGGTTTTCCAAGCGCTGCAGCAATACGACTCTGAATACTTTCCCAGGTAGACGGGATGAACTGAGATGGCCCCATTGCTCCTCCCCATCCTCCACCTGCAATAGGACATGAGACTGGTGTCGTTTCAGGGTTTAGGCCGAGCGCACTCGTAATACGCAAGAACGCTGGCTGGTCACGGGTTGGGTGCATGACATTTTTGTAGCTCTTGGATGGCGGATCACCTGCTCTGTTACAAGTACCAACGTTTGCACCAAGGTTTGATTCCTGAGTCAAAATAGCCAAGATAAATGCAGTACGGACTCCAGTTGCGGCGGTTGCTTCTTGGGCATACGCATAAGCATCCTTAAATGGAATAGCCTTGGTAGCACCTCCCGCAAAGCTAAAGAGTTTACTTTGAATTGCTGCAACTTTCTTTTGCTGTTCCGCAACGGTAGCTGCTACTCGCTGCTCTTCGGTCTTACTCGTATCAAGGAGCTGCTTTGCTTCTTTTTGGTTGGAGTCGAGTTGCTTCTTTTGTGTCTCTAGTGCATTTTTTGCATCCTTTGCCTGCTCTTGTTTATCCTGAAGGTCAGCTTTTTGATCTTCAGTTAAGCCTTTAATTTGTTTGATTTTATTAAGTGATGCGTAGAGTGATTGTTTGATGGAGAGAAAGTCATCGAGATCTTGGTAAAACTCAGTCACCGAATCATTGGAGAGGACAACATACGCCGCACCTTTTTGATCGAGCTCATTGGTTCGTTTGATAAGTTGTCGCATCGAGTCATGCTCGCGATCAAGCTCTGCTCCAAGGTCATTGATAGCTTTGGTTTTTTCACCTATTTCTGAACTAAGCTTTCCGATCGAGTTAATTTTGTCTTTGATTTTACTCTGCGTAGAGTTAATTTGTGAAATGATTTTGTTTACATTTGACTGAAGTGCACCACTCTTTGTCTTTTGGCTTGCCAGCTGTGCTTGAAGCTCTGCGAGTTTCGCTGATTCTGAGGCATAATCACGACATGCTTGAGCAATATCTTCAGATGTTGGGTTTGCACATACTGCTGGCTGAGTTACCGCCGCACTACTCTTGATCGGTGCCCACATCCCCACTAGTACTATCAAGAGAGCTGTAGATACACCACGTATAACCGTTTTGTTCATTACCATATTGACTTCTAGTATACCAAAACATTACAGCAAAAAGACTTGACCAGGTAGTAGATACCTGGTCAAGTGAACGTATGTATGTAGAGGTATGGATTACTCGGCAGTTGCTTCGCCACCTTCTTCCTCTTTCTTTCCTTTCTGTTCTACTTCGATAGACTCGAGATCCATTGGAGCTTCTTCTTTCTCTTCTTGGAATGCAGCAACAAGGGCGATGACTTCATCAGCTGAAGTAATAAGCTCTACCCCTTGTGGAAGTTTAAGATCCTTGGCATGGATTTGCATATCAAGGGTTGCAAGTGGAGTTACATCAACTTCGATAGAGTGCGGGAGGTTTGCAGGGAGTGCCTTTACTTGCACTTCATGGAGTACTTTCACAAGCGTACCAAGTCCGCCCTTTTCTGCCTCTGCAAGACCTGTAAACTCGATAGGAACCGCAACTTCGATTTCTTTTTTCATATCGATCGCGAGAAAGTCCACATGGGTCGGCACGTTCATGATTGGGTCAAGCTGCATGTCGTGAATAAGGGTTGATACCTTGGTGCCTTCGACATCAAGCGTGATCGCAGTTGTCTCACCTGCCTCCTTCCATACCTTTGCAAAATCCTTTGCACTGATAGTGATAGACATGGTTTCCTTTCCATTTCCATAGCAGACTGCTGGGATCTGGTCATTTGCACGGAGATCTGCCGGCTTTTCGTTGGTTCGTTTGGTTGCAGCTAATGTAATCATAGTGGCAGTACTATACACAAAAAGAGGTTTTTTGTAAACCTCTTTTTCTACCTCTTGGTCGCTTCTCCGTAGTCGCCTCTTGATAGATATTTGGCTATATCATCCTTGGTAACCCCCACCTTTTTGTGTGGATTAAATATAGAGAGTGGGTCAAACATTTCCTTGGTTTCTTTGAAAAGCCCTGTCACAATAGAGCCGTATTGCTTTTCTAAATAGGGACTGCGGATGATGCCATCGTTGTGCTCTGCAGTGATTGAGCCGTGATACTGGAGCACGAGATCATACACTTCATCAGAAAGCCTCAGGATAATATCTCGCGTTCTTGGATCGGTAATCTTCATAAGTGGAATGATGTGAAAGTTGCCATCGCCCGGATGGCCTGCAATCGTATAGGTGAGGTCGTACTTTTTAAGAATACTATCAAGTTTTGGGAGAAACTCTGGTAGATATTCAGGTCGCACTACAAAGTCGTCAATAAAAGGTGCAGTATGCTTGCCCTGTACGTGCTTGCGCAGGAGGTTGAAGCTCTCGTGCCGCACATCCCAATACTTACTCTCTTCCTGCTGAGAATGAGTGACATGAGTAAGTACCTTAAATTGTGCTTTAAGTGCGCGCGAGAGTGCGACTGCCTGCTGCTGTATTGCCTCGTGATCATCTCCCGCAAACTCAATGAGTAGCACCATTTTTGGAATACCCCCGGCGAGTGTCATAAAGAATTCAGGAATAAATGAGAACATAAATTTGAGCATACCAAGCGGCTTTTTCTTTTTGAGAAAGTCGCCGAAAAACTTCACCGCAACCTTGAGGGTATTGTCATCGTAGCTTTCGATACTTTCTGGATGTTGTGCAAGCGCAATGTTAACGATACGGCCGATATCCTGCATGTCCTTGAGAAATACCACACATAATGTTGAGAACTTTTTTATCGGCACAAGACTAAAGGTTATCTCAGTCACAATACCGAGTGTTCCCTGGCTTCCGACGATGAGCTTACATAGATCAAAGACTTCAGTTTCCGCATCATACACATTCCATAGGTAGTACCCTGCACTATTTTTTGAAACATTTGGTTTTGCAGCAGCCAGCGTTTTTTCGTTATCTGTAATAAGTTTGTACAGTTCCTTGTACATTTGAGATTCAAATCCAACCTCAGCTATTTTGTTCATAAGCTCCTTGCGTGACATAGGTCTCACAACGTACTCATAGCCGTCACGAAATACGACTTTGAGCTCCTTGATATAGTTTTCAGTCTTGCCGTAGTAAATAGATTTTTCTCCGCCTGAGTTGTTGGACACCATACCCCCCACAGTACAAAGATCGCGCGATGCAGTATACGCGGGCATGATGAGCCCTGCCTTTTTTGTTTCAGCATCAAAGTCTCGGTAGTAGGTACCAGGGAGCACTCGTGCCCATTTTTCATCAGCATTTACTTCAAGTGTGCCGTGCATATATCGAGTCGTATCCATAATAATGGAATCATTAAGTGGCCCACCGCTCATACATGTACCAGCAGCACGCATCGTAATAGAAAGAGTCTGATCTGTAGCTTTGTGCTCTGCGACATACTTTACTACTGCCTGAATATCAGCACTATCCTTTGGAAATACGACAACTTGTGGACGTAGTTCAAAGAGTGATGCATCACGTGATGCGATATCAAGCGCCTCTTCGCTTGTATCAACATCACCCTTTACTATGGCTTTGAGATCATCGGCAAGCATATTATTTCATTCTATTAAATATCTTGAGTTTTTCGGTCACGACCTGCTCCATAGCAAGAGAGGCATTTGTGCCGTACTTGTATGGCGCGATATCGTCGGGATGCGCGTCCATATATGCCTTGAGTGCACCTGTATACGCACGGCGAAGCTCTGTATTGACGTGAATGATTGCAATACCTGCATCTATTGCTGCAGCAAAATCTGCTTCTTCTCCGCTTCCCCCATGGAGAACAAGCGGTATGTTTGGGAGTGCCTGGGTAATATCCTTGATGCACTCTATATCAAGGCGAGGCTTATTGCCTACCTTGAGCATACCGTGAAAGTTACCCACTGCCGGCGCAAGCATATCTGCGCCAGTCTCTGTAATAAATCTTTTTGCTTCATCAGGACTTGTTGTCACTGCTACACCTTCTGGTATACTATCGCGCATTTTTGATCCTTCACCTATATAGCCAAGCTCTATCTCAACTGTTATATCTCGACCAGTTTGCGAGCTCGCTCGCCGAGCATACTCAACACACTGCTTTGAGATCTCAACGTTCTCCTCCCATGACTTGTTTGCTCCGTCATAAATGACACTATCAAACCCAGCGTCTATGGCATCCTTTACGGTTGCAAATGAGTAGTGGTGATCAGCATTAAGAAATATCTCTATTCCCCACTGCTCACGAATAGTGCGTACGAGTGCAACTGCTTGATGTGTCCCTACTGCCTCTTGCTCTCCTTCAGAAAGTCCAACAATAACGGGTACGCCAAGCGTGCGCGCAGCGCGGGCGATCGCATACAATCCTTCGAGGTTTGAGAAGTTGAAATGGCCGACAGCTTTATGCTCGTTGTGTGCCTCTGCTACCACTGCCCGTAGAGTTCTCATAGTGAAAGTGTACCATATTGCGTCCCTACAAATAGTGTATAATCGAGCTATGGACACCCAAATAGACTTCCTCGCCATCGGGGATATTGTGACTGACGCATTTATCAAGATTAAAGATGCAGAAGCTACCTGTGATATAGACAGACATAACTGCAAACTCTGCGTGCGTTTCGGAGACAAAGTTCCCTATGAGTCGGTAACTGAGCTTCGCGCGGTCGGCAACAGCGCAAATGCAGCAGTTGCTGCAGCGAGGCTTGGAGTCAGTGCTTCCCTACTCACACACCTCGGCAAGGACCTCAATGGACAAAACTGTATTGAAGAGCTCAAAAAAAATAAGGTTGATACACATTTTGTATACTCGCACGAAGGCATGAAGACCAACTATCACTACGTACTCTGGTACGATGTAGAGCGCACTATTCTCATCAAGCACGAAAACTACCCGCTTATCTTTCCAAATATTCCCACCGCACCAAAAATGCTCTACCTCTCCTCTCTCGGTGATCACACCGAAAAGTATCATGAAGAGATTGCAGCCTATATCAAGGCGCATCCAGAAATGAAGGTAGTCTTTCAGCCAGGCACATTTCAAATGAAGCTTGGTACTGAAGTACTAAAAGATATTTACCAAAACACCTACGCTTTTTTCTGTAATTTAGAAGAAGCGCAGCGCATCCTTGGCACACAGGAGCGAGAGCTACCAATGCTTATCAAGGCACTCCATGCACTTGGACCAAAAATTGTTGTCATTACTGACGGCATTAATGGCGCATACGCGTCTGACGGAGTGCAAGCGTGGTTTATGCCGGTGTATCCACATGATCCGTTTGAGCGCACAGGGGCCGGAGACGCATTTGCATCGACTGTCTCTGTCGCCCTACTCAAAGGAAAAAGTCTTGAGGAAGCGATCACATGGGGCCCTATCAACTCTATGTCTGTTGTGCAATACGTCGGCGCGCAAGAAGGCCTTTTGTCAGAAGAAAGGCTGCAAAAATATTTACAAGAAGCACCTGCGAGCTATGCTCCGCAGCCGTTATTTTAAAACTATGTTTGTAGAAAAATTCCCACAAAATGATGCTGAAAAATTAGCAGAAATACATGATGAAAAAGCTCTTGAGTTATTGCCGATTATGTATGAACTAAAAAATTACGTTCACGCAAAAGAAGATCTAAGACCATTAGAAACCCAACTTGATGAAATATTGCACAGTACGCAACACTCAAATTATGCAACGGTTGCAGAAAAAATTGGTCAAATAGAACTTTACAAAAGTATCATTGAAAAATATGAGCAGGAAAACCATATCACTGATGATGGTTTAATCAAAATTAAAGATACTCTTGCCGAAATCGAAAAGGAATATATAAACCATTCTGAACTTCGAGAACAGTTTAAAGGAAATCGAGACGATTTTTACACCAAAAACTAACCCTTCCTCTCTATCACCTTCATCACCGCACTCATGATACCATCGCGCCCCATGCCGTAGTGCTCAATGAGTTGGTTTGGTGTTCCTGACTGACCATAGAGGTCTTGTACTCCGACGAACTCAATAGGTGTTGGGAAGCTTCGCGCAAATAGCTCTGCTACTGCGCCACCCAGCCCTCCTGCCACCTGATGCTCTTCAACTGTCACTACTGCCTTTGTTTCTTTTGCAGCAGCTAGAATTAACGCTTCATCAAGCGGCTTTATCGTATGAATATTGATGACGAGGGCCTTGATATGCCTTTCTCCTAGATCCTTTGCTGCGCGAAGAGCATTTGCTACCAAAGCACCGGTAGCAATGATAGCGACATGTGCGATGCCTTCTGGACGATAGAGCACCTGCCCTTTGCCAATAGAAAATGGAGTCTCGTCTGTGGTAATAATAGGTGTCTTTTCGCGTGCGAGCCGTAGATACGCAATGCGGGGACTGACAGAGAGCGCAAGTGTTGCCTGCTTTGCTTGAATAGCATCGCACGGTGAGATCACGGTCATACGAGGAAGCACCCGCATAAGCGCGATGTCCTCTATGGCTTGGTGCGTTCCTCCGTCTGGTCCCACTGATACACCTGCGTGACTACCTACTACTACTGCCGGCCGATCGTTGTAGGTGATAGTCGTACGAATCTGCTCCCAGTTACGCCCCGGGCTAAACATTGCATAGGAGCTAAAGAATGGGTACTTGCCCATGGCGGCCATGCCTGATGCAACAGTAGCGAGGTTTTGCTCGGCTACCCCTATTTCGACAAAACGCTCTGGAAACTTTTCCTTAAAGAAATGCATTTGCGTACTCTCTGTGAGATCTGCGCAAAGCGCAACGATGTCTTTGTTACTCTCTCCTGCCTTTGCAAGACCCTCTCCAAATCCCTTGCGAATAGGAACTTGCTCGACATCGTCTGAGAAAATTTTCGGATTTAGTTTTAAATCTGGATTAAGCATGTTATTTGTGTTCGCTCTTAATCTTTCCTCCCAACGTTCGTAGTTCCTCAAGCGCCATACTCGCCTCATCTTTATTTGGCGCTTTGCCATGCCATTCAAACTTGCGCTCGAATTCTCGCACGCCTTTGCCTGGAATCGTACGCGCAATCAAGACACTCGGCTGTTCGAATACTGCCTTAGCCTTATGCACTGCATCAATGATGGCTTCAATGTTATTGCCGTCTATTTCCTGTACGTGCCAGTTAAAGCTTTCCCATTTTTTAACTAGATCACTGAGCGGCATGATGTCCTCGGTATAGCCATCGATCTGAATGTTGTTGCGGTCAACTATGGCGATGAGGTTGTGCAGCTTTTCCTTGCCTCCCAGCATGATAGCCTCCCAGTTATTTCCTTCGTTGAGTTCCCCATCTCCAAGGAGGCAATAAAAATATTTGTCGCTCGTGATACCCTTATCCATCCGCTCAGCGAGTGCCATGCCGACCGCCTGAGAAAGTCCTGACCCCAGCGGCCCACTTGAAGTCTCAAGAAATGGTAAATACTCTCGATGTGGATGTCCTTGGAGGCGTGAGCCAAACTTGCGAAGCGTTTGTAGCTCCTCAACGGGGAAATATCCTGCATGTGCCATAGTCGCATAGAGTACTGGATTGATATGCCCGTTCGAAAGAATGAGCCTGTCGCGGTCTACCCAACCTGGATCCTCAGGTTTGTGACGCAGGAGTTCAAAATAGAGTGCAGTAAATACATCTGCCATACCCAGAGGTCCTGCAGTATGGCCGCTTCCTGCAGTAAGGAGCATAGAAATAATCGACTCTCGTATATCGTTTGCTTTGAGCTCTAATTCTCTTGTCGTGAATTCTCCGCGAGCCATTGTAGTCTTTGTATTGTACCGTGAATAGTTGCTGATTGAAATACTGCACTTCCCACAACAAAGACTGTTGCGCCTGCTTGCGCGACTTGTGGTATTGTCTCTTCATTCATTGCACCGTCTACTGCGATAGTTTTATCTGGATAGAGCTCCTTTATTTTTTGTACTTGTGCAATCACGCGCTGATCAAATGCTTGCCCTTGAAATCCTACGTTTGCAATAGCCATACACTGCACTGTATCAATGTACTCGATATACGGACGAATACTCTCTGGATCAGTACCGACACCGATAGCCATACCAAATGAAATAGTACTGTGCACTATCTCGGGCATTGTCTCAAAATACTCTAGTGTCTTTGCCTGATCGAGTCCCTCTACATGGAAAATGATCCTTGATGGACCCAGCGCTAGTATAGTGTCAATGATTGCTATTGGATCTTTGATCATGAGATCAAACTCATAGTTCATGCTTTCCCAGTGCGGCAATCCTTCGTTTTGCGAAAGCAGATCTGCGAGGCGATCGGCATTTTTGTTGTTAAACCACCACGTACGATTTGAAGCAAAATGCCCATCCACAAAGTCGATTTGGACAGTATCAACCGCACCGAGTATTTTCTCGATACCCTCAGGAATATCGTAATAGCGAAGCGGCAAAATTGCAGGGATGATTTTCATACTCAAAATTTACCAAGTCTGCGAACATGTCGTTCTTCGGCGCTAAATGGAGTGCTAAGCCATACTCGCACTGCCTCAATAGACTCTTGTGGCGAAAGAAATCTTGCAGCGAGCGAGAGCATGTTGGCTGCATTGTGCTCTCGAGAGAGTGTGAGTATGTCGGTAGTGCCGCCATAAAATACTGCACACCGTACCCCGGGTACTCGGTTTGCGCACATTGCCTCGCCTTGTCCTGATCCGCCAAAAATGATGCCCATTGAGTCCTGATCTAAAGCAACTGCTTGCGCACAGGGGAGCATGTAGTCTGGATAGTCGTCTCCTTCATCTACAGTCATTGCGCCGTGATCTACTACTTCTATCCCCTCGCCTACCAAAAATGCCTTAAGGGCTTCCTTGTGCGCGACTCCTGTATGGTCTGTGGCTAGGTGAATTTTCATTATTTTACTAGTATATGTTCCCAAAAGTTAACTTTTGTAACAAATGGTCCGTTTGAACAATCTGATCCAGTACATGAACCTGTGTATACAGGATTGCTCTTAAACAATGGGATGAAAGAGATGCCTATGAGTAATAGCAAGATTATAAAGAGTTTTTTCATATTATTACTTAATCGTCTTCCCTGTCTTCACAACGTGATCAACGAGTGTGTAGGTATACCCCATTTCGTTGTCGTACCAACCAAGTACTTTGACGAGATTGCCCCCGACGACACGAGTCATCTCAAGGTCTGCAATGGAAGCATGTCGGTTGCCGAGGATATCACTCGATACTAGTGGTTCGTTGGTCACCGCAAATACTCCAGCCCAGCGCGGGTCCGCTGCTGCCTTGGTAAGGATACTGTTTACTTCTTCTGCAGTAGTTTCTTTTTTAGAAATAAATGTCACATCAACAATAGATCCCGCAGGAACAGGCACGCGTATAGATATACCATCAAAGAGCCCTGTGAGCTCTGGGTATGCCTTGGTCACTGCGATTGCAGCTCCAGTACTAGACGGCACAATGTTTTGCGCTGCAGCACGACCTTCACGAAGGTCTTTTTTGCTTGGGCCATCGACAAGTGCTTGGGATGCTGTGTAGCCGTGTACTGTGTTGAGGATTGCCTTTTCGATACCGAGAGCGTCGTTTAGGATGCCGATAAGAGGAGACGAGGCGTTGGTAGTACATGACGCATTACTTGTGATGTCGCACGTACCAAACTTTTCTTCATTCACCCCAAGAAGAATAGTCTCGCCTGGGAATGATCCGTCTCCTTTACTTGGAGCAGAAATTACAACTTTCTTTGCACCTTGATCGAGGTGAAACTTTGCTTTTTCATATGCAGTAAAGAGTCCGGTCGACTCAACGACTACATCAATACCGAGCTCCTTCCATGGAAGCTTGGTGGTGTCCTTTTCTGAGATAAACTTCACGACTTTGCCATCAATAGAGAGATCGGTGCCCGCTACCTGTACATCATGTCCCCAGTCGCGATACACGGTGTCATGCCGCAATAGGTACGCAAGGCTCTCTATTGAGCCGAGGTCATTGACTGCAACTATCTCTATCTCAGGCCGCGCCCATGCCACCTTGAGAAATGCTCTTCCAATGCGTCCAAATCCGTTAATCGCAACTTTTATCTTTGTATCCATAGTGACCCCAGTATACCAATAAAAACCCTCCGTTGAAACGGAGGGAGTATGAGCTATATCCTGCAATGACCCAGAACTGTAGATATGCCCACCACCCCTACTCTAGCAGTGTGAGATAAAGAAAAAATAAAGAGATCACCCACGCTAACTGGGTGATCTCAGAAACACCTGTATGAAATACGGATTTCATAAATTATATCATTTCTCTAAGCAGCTGTAATGTAAGTGCTGGATTTGCAGCACCTTTTGTTGCCTTCATCACCTGCCCGACCAGACCTTGGAGTGCCGCCTCCTTGCCCGCCTTGTAGTCTGCTACTATTTTCTCATTTGCTTTGATGATTTCTGAAATAATAGGCTTGAGGTCATCTGCATTATTTTGTTGAAGGAGACCATGTTCTTCTGCGTATTCAGAGGGAATAACATCTCGTTCAAGCATGACTGCGAGAATGTCTTTTGCACCACGTGAAGTGATTTCACCCCCTACAAACATCCGAACGAGTTCTGCAGCGCACGCATGGCATGGAACATACACTTTATCTATGCCACCTTTCGAATTAATAATACCGACAGCATCAGAAACAATGAAATTTGAAAGTGCCTGCCACTCTTTAGGGGTTTTGAGTAATGCTGCGACCTGTTCAAAGAAATGACCGAATGTTTTTGGATTATTTACAAATACCTCAATATCTTCGGATTTAAGCTTAAACTGATTCGCATACCGCTCTCGCTTTGCCCAAGGCAGCTCTGGAAGCTCGTTCTTCATCATCTCAAGATCAAATGCGCTGTGGAGCTTCATCTTTGGTAGATCGGGGTCTGGAAAGTACCGATAATCATTGGCGTTTTCCTTTGAACGCTGGCTAAAGGTGCTCTGCTTGCTTTCATCCCAACCTCTGGTTTCTTGGACTATTTCATCTTGCCTTCCCGCTTCGTAGAGTGCCTGCATACGAGCAAGCTCATACTCAATAGCCTTTTCTACTGACTTAAACGAGTTGAGATTTTTGACCTCGACTTTTGTACCAAATTTGTTTGGATCATCTGAAAGCGAGATATTTGGTTCAACGCGCATTTCTCCTTTTTCAAGGTTTGCCTCAGATACGCCAAGTGTCCGAAGCAGGAGTTGCAGCTCTCGTGCAAAATTTGCAGCATCACTTGCGCTGTGTATCACTGGCTCAGTCACGAGCTCCATGAGCGGCACCCCTGCACGGTTGTAGTCGACGAGGGTGAAGTTGCCTCTGTCGTGTTTTGAGAGCCCTGTGTCTTCCTCAAGGTGAATACGAGTTATGGCAAAGCCACTGAGCGCCCCGCCAGACACTATCGGGTATTTGTACTGCGATATCTGATAGCCTTTTGGAATATCTGGGTAGAAGTAGTTTTTGCGGTCGAATTCTGAAAAGTCAGCGATACTGGAGCCGAGCGCAAGGCCTACCTGTATCACTTTTTTGATAGCTTCCTTGTTTGCGACTGGGAGCGTCCCTGGATGCGCCATACACACCGGACAAATGTTTACATTTGGCTTCTCTTCGTCAGGATTGTTGCGGCATGCGCAAAACATCTTTGCTTTGGTCGAGAGTTCGGCGTGGATTTCGAGCCCAATAGTCGGATAGTACGTCTTCATAAAGACCCAGTATAGCACACCTGTATAGTACTTGACATATTTTGTATATTTAGTAGTATAAGCGCAAACAAAATTGTTAAACCAACATTAAAAATTAAACAATGACTACAACAAAAGCAATGACGCTGGCAGATGAACCCGAATTTTTGGAAAAATTTGGCAGTAATACGACTGCTAAATCTTTATTCAAGAAACTCGGAAATAATGAAAAGTACTTCATTATGAACAATACCAATGGTAACTTTGAAACCAGGTTCGTAAAGGAGTACGTCGACGCACATGAAAGCAATCGACCAAGGAGCCTTGAAAAAATGCTCAGTGATTTGGGTTACGATTCTACCAAGAATTACGAGCCTAAAGCACAGCAGGAAGAAAAAAAGATTATGGCAACCGCATCCAAGTCTCTGGACCGGTGGACGAAAATCGTTCTAAACAACATTGTGAGAGTGATTTTCGGTATTAAAATGGATGACCGGGGCTATGCCGGACTCGAAGATGATCTGCGTTCATATTTTGCCGCAAAAAAGGCATTCGACCTGCAATTGTTACAAGCATGCGGGATTACAGATCAACAGCTGATATCCCGGATACGTCAGGCGGCAATTTCCCGGGCATATTCATCATTTTTAGAAAACAGTGTACCAAAAAGATCAACGTTTACAGATGAAGTTGAAGCAATGGTTGTGCTGATAGGAGCGCATTATAAAAATTATTATTTTGCTGCACCTTTGGACTCAACACCGGAAAATGAGCATGAGTTGGCTAGCGCTCGTATTGAAATGCTAATTCTCCAAACCGCCGAAGGTTTGGCCTTGACGGGGGGCTTCGACAAAGCCGAAATGGTTGAAGAAGTAAAAGAAGCACTGCCACAAATTGTCACCAATTTGTCCAGCATGGTGCAGGAAATGTTGTAATGTTGGTTTTCTGTTGATCCAAAGCCGTCTCGCAATTGCGGGGCGGCTTTTTTACTTGACTATATTTGAAATGGTAGTAAAATAGTAAAAAATTGATCATTTTTTAAATTTTTCTTATGCCTGACAAAAACAGTGACCAAGGCCAACAAGAGTGGCTAAACTCTATCAAAAGTGAGCTACCTCTAGCTCGTGATGTATTCAAAAACGATTGGGCGAATGAGACGATATCGTCAACTTCAGTACCGATAGTTTGCATACCACAACTTGCATACTTAAATCCCTCTCCTAAGTACATTAACAATGAGTTAAACTCTGGAGAGCGGCATGTACGGAATCATTTTGAGCACTGATTGTACGCATTGGAAAAGTGAAATTAAAACTAAAAGCGCCCCAATTTCTTGGAGGGCTTTTTTTATTTCTTGAGTATCTTCACGAGTTCATCTCTAAATGCTTTGACACCAGACTCATCAAAGAGGGTCACTGCAAAGACAGGCTTTCCGAGCTTTTGGAATTTTTTAAGTGTTGCCTCTACAGTGGCAGTATCTACTACATCTGTTTTTGTAAGGAGGATGATTTCGTCTTTCTCTGATAGTGCACTCCCATACTTTGCAAGCTCGTCACGTATAGTCTCATAGCTTTTCATCATATGCATGCCGTTTTCAAATGACACAAGATGCACGATCACCTTGGTGCGGGAAATATGCCTAAGGAATTTGTGCCCGAGTCCTTTACCATCACTTGCCCCTTCAATAAGCCCTGGGATATCAGCAATGATATAGCCGTAGAGATCACCAAGATTTGGATCAAGAGTGGTGAATGCATAGTCTCCAACTTTTGCCTGCGCATTAGTGAGTGCATTTAGTAGGCTCGACTTTCCTGCGTTTGGAAATCCAACAAGTCCAATATCTGCGATGAGAGAAACTTCCACATGGAGCTCTGCTTCCTCACCCGGCTTACCCGGGGTTGCTTCTTGTGGCGACTGGTTTGTAGAGGACTTGAAGTGTTCATTTCCATATCCACCCGCACCTCCTTTGAGTATGAGCACTTCTTCGCCTTCTTGGGTGAGTTCGTACACTATACCAGTAGTCGTATTGGTAATAGTGGAGCCAAGAGGAAACTCAAGGTACAGGTCTTCTCCATTTGCACCTTTGAGACTTTTGGTTGCACCATCCTCTCCCATGCCTGCTGCATAGTCCTTTTTGCTCCGGTACACATCGAGCGCGCGAAGTGAGCGTACACCTCGGATATACACATTGCCGCCCCTACCGCCGTCTCCTCCATTGGGTCCGCCTTTCGGGATGAATTTTTCTTGTCGCCACCTGACGACTCCATCTCCTCCCTTTCCTGCCGCGGCGTGGATTGTTACTTCATCAAGAAATGCCATAGGCTACAACTCTAGCGCACTTTTTGCTAATGCCAAAGCACCCTCCCGACTACGCGCAACGGCGATAAATCTGCCAGTATGACAAAATACTGCATCGCTCACCCTGCTTGCCTCAACAAGTGCGCCGCCTCGAAGTCCTGCCCAAGCTTCTGGAAACTGCGCGCGGGTAGGAAATTCTGCAGGATTGACGCGCACTGCTTTCGCGCTCCACTTGCCGTCTTCGCGCTTATATATGACAAACTTTGGTTCTGGGTATCGCGCCATGACCTCATACCATCCTGGGTATTCGCTTCCAATATCTATGATCTCTTTATCAGCTGCATGCTCGTATGATGAAAGAAGGAGTGCTTCAGCACTGGAGTAGCTACCTGCATGAGAGACGAGCCGTATGATGATTTCTCTTGCTCGCTCAACTGCGCGCAGGAATGCATCAAACATATTCGTTGTTTCTTGCCAGGTGGGACGGTATGACGTAATGACATCAATAATAGAAAACATGTACACGCCGTTGTCCGACACTCTATCAACTGTCCCTGTATCTGCACCATCTATTCCTTGCACAAGCTGCTCATCAATAAACTGCGCATTTTCTACCGACCCAGCTATTACATGCCCGTACTCCTTCCATACAAGCCCAAAGGATGCATACGGAATACCATTCTCACGCGCTCCTGCACCACCCGGCTGGTGATGATCAAACCTCCCTCTTGAGGGGTCGTAGACTCCTCCCACATCAAATACAATATCACCGCTCGCAATATCGCGTTCGTCTCGTGAGCGCACGACTTCGATATCTGCATCTTTGAAATAGAGCGCAAGTGTTGCACACGCAAAGACGTCATCGGTATGAAAGGTACCGTCATGAGTTACTACAGTGATTTTTTTCATACGTTATTCGTGAATAAAGTGACTAATGATCCAGTTGATGATAGAAATGACAAGTGCCCCAATGAGCGCTGCGGTAAATGAGGCAACGCTAAATCCGGTAATGATCTGCGCGACAAACCAAAAGAAAATACCATTGAGTACAACTGAGAATAATCCGAGTGTAAGGATGTTGATGGGAAGCGTCAGAATGGTCACGATAGGCTTTACGACCATATTGATGAATACAAGACATGCAGCAACAATGAGCGCAGTAAGCACGCTATTGACACTAACGCCGGCTACAAAATACGGGAGCGCAAATATCGCGAGCGTCGTGATAAACCATCTGAGCAAAATCATACGGATAGTATATTACGAAAACAATTCTTCTACTACTTTTTTCACTATAGCACCATCGGCATTTCCGCCTGTTTCCTTCATGACAGCACCGACGAGTATGCCGAGCTTGGATGTATCGCTCACATTGAGCTCTGCCTTTTTCTTTTCTGCGATTACCTTAATGTCCGCTTCGCTCATCTGCTCGGGCATAAAGCCTTCAAGGAGTGCGAGCTGCGCCTTGTCTGCATCGACAAGGTCAGTACGACCTGCCGCTTCAAACTGACTTATTGCGTCTTTGCGCTGTTTGATAGTTTTCTTTATAACTCCTAGCGCGATGTCGTCAGTGACTTCATCTTGTGGCGTCTTGCCTTGTGCGAGGAGTTCACTCGTAAATGCAGAGATAAGCCCTCGATACGTATCAAGCGCTGTCTGGTCCTTATTTCTCATTGCATCTTTAAGCTTTTCGCGAATATCTGTTGAGATCATGAAAGAATTATAACAGAAAAAAGTTATGTTTTAATGGGTATATTGTACTTGACTTTATAAATTTATATGTTATTGTATACAAGTAAATAATTTCTTTCACAAAATTGAATACACATGAAAAAGATTCATGCTCGTCTAAGGGCTCTAATGAGCAGCCCACAGAAAACCTTATCTCTTATTCTTCCGACGCTTAATGAGCTGGAGAGTGGGATGAAAAGCATTCAGAATATGCCGAACAAAGTTTTGGCGATTATCAAACTGTTCCAAATTATTTCCCCTATCCAAGACGCCGGTGGTTTTAAGAAAACTATCAAGATTTTGCAAAGGAAGAATTATGGACAACTTAACACAAAGCTTGCCGCATTGAAAAGTCTTGAAAAACACTTTCGTAATGCAGGAAGAAAAGAGGCTGGCTTCAATTGCACTAAACCAGGTGAAGAAGTAAATGCTTCAAATGTTATCCTTGGTGATGTTTTTGGTATCTGGTCTCATCCTGCATCGTTTTGGCTTGAAAACCAGAAGCGATTCGAGGTAGAAGACTCAGGTGTTGCCCCGAAACCTGAATCTGGGAGAGATTATATTCCTGTTTGGTATTGCATCAATGACTACCAGTGCGGTGGATTCGTAAAATCTCACACTGAAGGAATTTTGAGTCAAATTAAGATTTTGAAGGCTGTATGATTACCAAAACAGGTTGGAATAATTCCAACCTGTTATTTTTATATTCGCATATGCCCCTTATCATCGTACCCTGTACTTTTGGCATCATGAAGATTTGATCCCACATCGGCCGTTAATCGATTGATACGATCAATACGGTCAGCATGTGCGGCGGCAATTTTATCATTTATAAATGCATATCTCTTTTTTTCTCGAAGTTCTCCTGCTTCCTTTACTAATGGCATATATTCATCTTCTTTTGCATAGCTCTTGCGAAGATCGGTAGCATTCTTTTCCAATTCTTCAATCTTATTCTCCCAATCATGAATGTCCTTACCAATTGGTGTGTTTAGGAAATCGGCCTCTTCGCGTGCTTTCAAGTCTTCCAATCGCTGTAATCGCGCATCGAGAACTTCTACATGTGAAGGTTGCAAATCAAACTCCGCTCTCTTTTCAGTAATTTCGTTGCTTATTGCCACCAATTCTTCTTCGATCGGATTAAGGATGTCTTTGACTGTTTCCGTGCGAGGAGCAGCATCTGGTTTGTATTCATTGACTCCAAGTGCTCGCAGCTCTTCTATAGTATCTCGGTGATGATCAAGCATCTCCTGTCGCTTTTCTTGTAGATGTGCAATATCTTCCTTTGCTTGCTTTATATCTCCTATCGTTTTAGGAGCTTTTACTTCTACAACCTCAACCGGCTTTTCCTCTAATTCTTTGGTAATATCTTTTGGACCTCCGAACCACTTCTCAATCATATTCATACGTCCGAATTGTACCATGCTACACTACCCCTATGAAAATCTACTTTTTCGATACCGAAACGACTGGAAATCAGCGGGACTCAAGGCTCTGTCAGCTTGCTATAAAGGAGTTTGGAATAGACGAGCCAGTGCTTAACACTCTCTATAAACCCGACACACCAATCCCTATCGAATGCACCATGGTGCACGGCATCACCAACAAAGCTGTCGCGGGCAAGCCACGCTTCCAAGACTCCCCCGAGTACGCATCTATCAAGGAGCTTTTTGAGTCTCCTGACACACTCGTTATTGCGCATAACGCTGCCTTTGATGAGCAGATACTTAAAAATGACGGCATCACACCGACAAATGTCATCTGTACGCTCAAGGTCATGCGCGAGCTTGACCAGGAGGGTAAATTTGCAATGCATAAACTCCAGTACTTGCGCTACGCACTCGACATGGAACTCGAGGCTCCCGCGCATGATGCATGGGGAGATGTACTCGTCCTAGAAAAACTCTTTATATATGAACTCGAGCAAGCAAAGGAGAAATGGAATACCGATGACGAAGGCGCGCTCGCAGAAATGATGCGCATCACACGTGAGCCGATCACCTTTAGACACTTTTCATTTGGGAAATACAAAGGACAACTCATCGCGGAAGTGGCAACAAATGACCCAGGCTACCTCCGCTGGCTTCTAGAGCAAAAGAGGCAATCTGATCAAGACGAAACTGACTGGAT
>CBFIGQ010000004.1:0-13540 GCA_965662335.1 Minisyncoccia bacterium | reverse complement strand
GCGGCGGCCCGCCCTGCCCGGACACCGGGTCGTAGCCGCCGGCCGCCGGCGGCGGGGCCTGCCGCGCCGCGTGCTGCGCCCAGACGTTGGCGAAGTAGCGGCTGAAGAGGTCGGGGTTGGCGGCGAAGGGGCCGGGGGTGTTCGCCGCCGGGTCGAACGGCTGGCCGTAGTCGGGGGAGCCGCCGAACATCCCGCCGGCCGGATTCCAGCCGCCGGACGGGCCGTCCTTGAACGTCGGCGGCACCGGCGGCTGCGACGGGTAGGCGGGCACTTGGGCCGAGACCTGCCCGGCCATGGCGAAGGGGTTCTGGCTGGCGTCCGGGACGCCGGGGGCCGGCCCGACGCCGACCGATCCGTCCTCGAACAGCCGGCCGCCGGGTGGCAGCGGCATCCCCGGCGGCGGCGGCACGCTGTCGTCCGCGGTGCCGTAGCCGACCACGTTGCCGTTGGCGTCGTAGACCGGGCGGTAGTTGCCGTTGGGGCCGCCGTTGCCCCAGCCGCCCACGTCGAAGAGGGGTGCGCTCACCATGGTGTCCTTTCCTGCCTAGAAGACGGAAGCCTTCAGCGGCCCCGCGCCGTACCCGGTCGTGTCGAGGCCGCGCTGGGCGGCCGACTGCTGGTAGAAGCGGCGCACCCAGTAGTCGGCGGCGGCCTGCGCCGCGGCCGGGTTCAGGCTCTGGGTGTCTGTCGCGGAGCGGTGCTGCCGGTTCCACTGCTGCCGCTGCTTGCGGCCCATGCCGGCGGTCGGCGGCACGGAGTCGCGTGCGTCGTTGCCGAAGACGGCCGGGCTGCCCCAGTTCGGCTGCGCCCCCAGCCAGTCGTAGAAGGTGGCCATCGGCTGGTCGATCTTCGCGCTGTTGAAGGCGTCCACCCAGTTCTGGGCCTGCCGCTGGTAGAACGCGCCGAAGGGGTTGCTGCTGTCGGTGCTCAGGCCGGCGTGCTTGGCGAGGTAGTTGGGGAGCAGTGCCGGGTTGTCGCGGATCAGCTTCTTGCTGATGTCGTTGCCGGCGTTGGAGCCTTGCACCCCGCCGTAGCCCGCGCTGCCGAGTTCGCCGAGGCTGGCGGCGTAGCCGGCCGGGTCCGGGTGCTTCGGCAGGCCGGTCACGGGGTCGAGGCCGTCGTCGGAGCCGCCGCCGCCGCCGCCGCGCGGGCGGTTGGCGTGCTGGCCGCGGAAGGGGTTGCGCGGCTTGCGGGGCCGGGTCGGCGCGGGCGGGTTGGGGTTGGTGAAGGGGTTGGTCGGCGGCACGTCTCGGCTCCTAGCGGAAGATGCGGCTCATCACGTAGCGGTTGACGTTGGGGGCGTGGCGGGGGTTGCCGCGGATCGCCCGGTTGCCCCAGCCGCGGATCAGGTCGTCGGCGCTGGCTTGGTAGGCGGCGGCGGTCATCGGGTCGAGGTACCAGTCGCTCAGTTGGCCGAGGGTGGAGCGGAAGGCGGAGGCCGCCTGCGACGGGGTGTTCCACGACGGGTAGGTGCTGCCCTTCGGCTGGCTCTTGCTGGTGGGGTTGAACTGCTGGCCGAGCGCGCTCTTGCCGCGCACCGCGCCGAGGTTCTGGGAGGACTGGAAGAAGCCGGGGAGGCCGCCCCGCGCCCCCATCGCCCGCTGGTAGAGGTCGGCGACGGCGTTGGTGTACGCGCCGGGCTTGGCGTTCTTGGAGCGGCCGAGGGTGGTGAGGGAGGCCATCGCCCCGACCGGCATCTCGGCGAGGGCCTTGCCGCCCTCGGAGTTGGTGTTGAAGCCCGGCACGGCGTCGGGCAGCACCCACTCGGGGTTGGACCAGATCGTCTGGTTGAGGGTGGCCTCGTTGTAGCCGGACTTCTTGGCGAAGCCGGAGAGGCGGCCGGGCGGGTCGTCCTTCCACCACGGCTGCGGCTTGTACGGCTGGTAGCCGGAGCCGCCGTAGGAGGAGTAGCCGGAGGAGCCGCCGGGCATCAGGTTGCCGGTCAGCTTGTTGCGCCACGCCCAGTAGAGGGAGCGGTTGGACGAGCCGCCGGAGCCGCCGGAGGGGGAGCCGGAGAAGCCGCCGCCTTGGGCGGGGGCGCGGGTGTCGGGGGCGGATCGCGCCCCCCAGCCGCCGGCTGCCGCGCCGGAGGTGGCGGTGGCGGTCTTCTGGGATCCGCCGCCGCCCTGTCCGGCATACCGCTGGGTGACGGACTGCTGCCACTCCTGCATCGCCTTCAGGCGGTCGGCCCCGGTCTGGCCGAAGCCGCCGCCGCCGCCGAAGGACTGGCCGCCGAAGGAGGACGCGCCGCCGAGGGCGCGGCTGACGTACTCGTCCTGCGTGGTGCCGTTGGGGTCGTCGGCGGGGAAGTAGACGTTGCGGAGGGCGGCGTCGTAGGAGCCGTACTGGGCGACGCCTTGGGCGAGGATGGCCGCGCCGAGGCGGAGGTTGCCCATCGGGTCGTAGGGGTCGGCCCCGATCTGCTGCGCCAGCCCGCCCCAGATGTCGGGCTTGACCTGCATCAGGCCGACGCTGGGGCCGCCGCCGTAGCCGTCGCTGCCGCGGTAGGCGTTGGGGTCGCCGCCGGACTCGATGCCGACCATGTTGGCGAGGACTTGGGGGTCGACGCCGAACTCGGCGGCGGCCTGCCCGATCATCGAGCCGAGGTCGCCGCCGCCGGAGGCCTGCCTCGTCTGGGCGGGCTGGTCGGTGCCGGTGTCGTACCAGTTGCCCTGCGCGTCCTGATGGCCGACGAGCATCCCGTCTCGGTAGACGTAGGTGACGCCGAGCACGGGGTCGTACTGGGTGGTCTCCACCTAGGTTCCCATCGGCCGGCCGCCGTCGGTGCCGGGCGGCATCCCCATGCCGGGCAGGCTCATCCCCTGCGCCATGACGGGGGACGGGCCGGGGCCGCGGTCGTAGTAGGGCTGGGGCGGGGGCGGGGTGCCGGGCGCGGGGACGATCTCGGAGCCGGGCGGCAGCCCCGGCAGGGGGCCGTCCTCGGGCGGCGGCATCCCGTCCTCGGCCATCTGGCCCTGCATCCGGGCGTCGGCCATCCGGGCGCCCATCATCGAGGCGATGAACTGGGCGCGGTCGGTGAGGTCGCGGAAGGAGGCCTCGTCGCCGCGGGCGCGGGCCTCGGCGGCTTGGTCGCCCAGCCATTCGAGGAAGCGGGCCTGCTTGAACTCCGGCACGTCGTCGAACTGGTCGATCTCGATTCGCTTCAGCATCGCCTCGGGGTCGTTGGTGATGCCGGTCATCTTGATGATGCTGCGCTTGTCGATGACGCCCATGGAGTTGACGATGGCGAGGCCGTTGGCGAGTTGGGCGAGGGAGGAGAGGTTGACCTTCTGGAGGTTGACGGTGACCCGGATGCCGGTGCGCTCCAAGACCTCGGGGGTGACGGTGTGGACCTTGGAGGTGCCGAGGCGGGGGTTGGCGGCGCGGGCGGGGATGGGGAGGCCGCCGTCCATGGCGGGGATCACCGCGCCCCAGTCGCGGAGGAGGGCGAGCCGCTTCTCGATCCGCTCGGCGGCCCAGTCCTCGATGACGGCGACGAGGGGGGTGAACTTGTCCCAGCCGGACTGCTGCATGATGTCCATGGCGGAGCCGGAGGTCTGGGGGGGGGCCTGCCCGTTGAGGACGCCCTGCGCCATGGAGGTGAGGCGGTTCTGCTGCGACATGCCGAGGAGCGGCTGGATGACGGCTTGGTTGATCTCGGGGGTGAAGGCGGAGAGGGTGTCGCCGGCCCCGATCCGGTTGACCTCGCCCTCGGACATGGACGGCTCCACGTCGAGGAGGTTCATCGACACGGCGTCCTGCTGGAGGACCATGGCGGGGTTGAGGGTGCGGCGGAAGGCGGTCTGGAGGACCGCGCCGATCATCTCGTCCTGCTCGTGGCCGGCGACGCGGTGCCAGAGGAACGGCTCGGCGATGCGGGCGAGGTCGCGCTCGCGGCCGGCTCCGGAGCCGCCGCCGGCGAGGAGGTTGGCGATGGTGTCGATGCCGGCGGCGTCGGGGCGGGCGACGTGGCCGGGCTGGCCGGCGCAGAGGTAGCGGACGGTGAAGGGGTTGTGGCCGTAGCCGTGCTCGAAGGTGGCGACGTGCTGGCCGTCGAGGGCGACGAGGGTCCAGTGGTCGTCCCAGTACTCGACGACGCGGCAGAGGGCGCGGGGGTCGGGCCGGTCGTCGTCGCCGAGGATGCGGCGCACCTTGCGCTCGACCTTGCCGTCGCCGGCGTCGAAGTTGCCGACCACGTCCTGCGGGTCGGCGTCGTAGACGCGGTAGACGGCCTTCAGGCCGCGCTTGCCGGCGAAGACGGGGAAGACGGTGTTGGGGTCGATCAGCCGCATGTCGAGGCCGATCTCGTCGTCGTCGATGTCGAGGCCGTCGAAGCCGGCGAGCATGCCGCAGACGGCATCCTCGGCCACGGCGGCGCGGTAGGTGCCGCGTCCGGCGCGGGCGTGCTGGCGGGTTTCGACCTCGACGGAGTAGGCGGCGGTGTCCTCGGTGGCGGCGGCCTCGTCCTGGTCCACCATGTCGCGGTAGAGGACCTCGACCTGCCAGTCCATCGCGCCGACGACGCGGACGGCGGCGTGGTGCTCGTCGTGCAGGTCGGAGGAGTGCCACGGGTCCATCTCGCCCCGATCGGCCATCTCCCGGTGGGCCTCGAAGAAGACGTTGACCTCGCCGGCGACGCGCTTGAGGTAGTCGGACTGCTGGCGGAGGCGGGCGCGGTGAAGCTGGGCGTGCAGCTCGGCGTCGGCCAGCACGTCGTCGGCGGCGGGCTTGGGCGGCCGCTTCCAGCCGGGCTTGCGCTTGGGGCCGACCGGGATCAGCGGGGCGGGGGCGTCGTCGGTCGGGCCGATGCCGGCCAGCGGGTCGGCGGCGAGGTCCGGCACGTCGGGGATGTCGGGGGCGAAGGGGTCCACTCAGACGTCCTCGGGGCGCATGGCCTCGCCGGCGGGCTTGGGCGCGGGTTCGGGCGCGATGGCGTCCGTGTGCCACGTGGCGAAGCGGCGCACCGGCGGGCCGGGTCGCGGCCATTCGTGGTCGGTGTCGGAAGGGTAGGTGGGCATCCAATCGGGATGCGGCAGGGGCGGGTACCACGGCCACGGCTCGGGCGTGGGGGTGCCGGGCGGGGGGTAGTGGGACATGGTCAGACTCCTCGCGGTGGTCCCCACCGCTGCTCGGCGGGCGACCCGGCCTTGACGCGGGGACGGTCCATGCCGAGGCTGGCGTAGACGGAGAGGTACTCGGCGGCGGTGACGAGGTGCGACCACTGGTCGTGGACGGGGGTCGGCTCGGAGGTGGCGTTGGGGGTCTGCTTGCGGAATCGGTAGTGGAGGTGGGCCTCGCGCAGGCGGCGGACGCCGGGGGTGTCGGCGAACTCGGAGCGCATCAGCACCTGCCGGTGGGCGAGGCGGCGCACGTCGTGGCGGTTGCGCAGTTGACTCTCGCGGTAGAGGGGGGCGACGGGGCGGGGGGTGGGGGAGTCGAGGCCGTCCTTGCGCATCCGGTCGGACTCGCGCTTGCGGAGCCGGAGGGACTCGGTGACGAGGCGGTCGTGGAAGGAGAGGCCGGAGGCGTCCTTGTTCGCGCCGGTGGGGTCCATGAAGTAGCGCACGCGGTCGGGGGACCACGAGAGGGAGCGGGTCCACTCCATGACCTGGTGGTCGCGGGCGTTGAAGTCGTCGGGCCGGACCTTCTCCAGCGGGTCGGTCGGGTCGGGCGGGATGCCGGTCAGGATGTGGGCGTAGAACTCGGCGGGCATCAGGTTGCGCTCGTAGGTGTCGATCCAGCGGATGGTGGCGTTCATGTCGCCGCCGACCGGCTGCGCCCAGACGATGGCGGTGTCGTCGGCGCGGCCGGGGTCGATGCCGGCGAGGACGAGCGGCAGGGCGTCGTCGTAGGCGGCGTCCACCCACGGCACGTCCTCGGCCATGGCGTAGACCTGCGTCTCGGGGTTGTGGGGGAGGCGGAGGTACTCGCGCTGGAAGCCGTTGGTGTCGCCTTTCTCGCGGAACCGCCGCTCCTCGCGCTCGCGCCACTCGTCGTCGTAGTAGGGGTTGAGGAACCAGTCGAGCTCCCAGCAGTCCTCGGGCCGCTCGGTCTTCTTGGCGTGCCACATCACCCACCAGTCGTCGCCCTCCTCCAAGGACTCGGTGGAGCCCATGACGAGGCAGTCGGTGGTGGGGGAGAGGGTGGCGGCGGTGCGCAGGAGGTTGGGGATGAAGGCGGCCTCGTCAACGAAGACGACGGTGGAGCGCATGCCGCGCCCGGCCTTGGCGGTGGTCGGCTGGCCGACGATCTGGGCGATGCCGCCGGGGTGGTGGATGACGTTCTTGTGGCGGTGGTCCTTGCGTGCCCAGCCCTCGGGGAGCATCCACGGCGGCAGGCGGTCGATGTTGAAGAGGTACTTGCCGAAGATGGAGGCGAGGTCGTTGGGGCGGTCCACCATGTCCTCGTTGCGGGAGACGCAGAGGACGGCCCAGTCGTGCCAGAGGAACATGGGGAGGGTGGCGGCGGTGAAGTTCCACGTCAGGCCGAGGCCGCGGGCCTTGGACTGGAGGATTTCGCGCGGGTCGGGGTCTGCCACGGCGGCGAGGAGGTGGTCGTTGAGCTGGACCTGCCATGCCATCTGGGTGAAGGGCTTGACCATCGGCTCGCCCTTGCGGGGCCGCGGCTCGTGAATCCAGCCCCAGAGGGTGACGAAGCGGTTCGGGTCGGCCTTGCAGAGCTCGACCTCGACGGCTCGGGCGCGGGTGGAGGTGGCGCACTGCTTGTGAAGGTGCTGCCGGTAGGCCTCGACCTCGGCCCGCCAGCGGAACCACTCGCCGCGCCAGCCGGAGGCGGCGGAGCCGGTCTCGTTGGCGGGGTCCCAGCCGGGCACGAGGTCGAGGCCGACCGGGGCGAGGGTGGGGATGCGGGCGTCGCCGCCGACGATGGCCATCTAGGGGGCGTCCTCGTCGTCGGCCGGGGGTCGCCAGAGGTCGGGGAGGTCGACGAGGCGGCGGTTGTGGTCGTGGAGGTCGCGGCGCACGGCGCGGACGGCGCGGATGTGCTCGTCGGTCCAGTGGGCGGCCCGGCCGCGTCCGACCGGAGGGGGCAGGACACCGACCTTGACGTACCAGTAGACGGTGCGGACGGCGATGCCGCCCTCGGTGGCCACTTGCTGCACGGTGTACACGGCCCCCATCCTCCCCCGCGAGTCAAGCAAGGAACGTGACACGGACCATGTCACGTTCCGGGCGTCTGGTCCGTGTTCTGGTCGATGAGGTCGCGGAGCATGGGGATGGCGTCGTCGCCAAGCTGGTCGAGGAGGTCGTCGACGGCGGTCTCGACGGCGTGCTGGCGTTGCTGCTCGATGGTGGTGCGGAGATGGGAGAGTTGGTGGGCGAGGGAGGGAAGGGCATGGAGTGGGAAGCAGTACGGGTGGGGCGCGTCGGGAAGGGGGAACTGCGGGTTGACGCACACGGTGTCGGTTGGCTTGAGGCCGTCGTGCCAGACGACCCATTTCTGTGACTCGCGGCACTGTCGGAGCCACTCGGCCATCTCCTCGTCGGTGGTGATTGGCGGCTGGTCTCGGGTGGTCATGGTCGTGCTCCTGTCCGATCACGGGAAACGTGGCATCCGCCATGTCACGTTCGGTGCGAGAGTGGCCGAGTCCCGTCCAGCGACCCCGGACGGGGCGTCCCCCTCCCAACCGACCGGCGGCCCGGCGCGAGTCGGGCCGTTGGTCCCCCGGCCCACGGGGCGGATGGGGGAAGCTGATCTGCGGGACCAACGAGCGGCCCTCGGGAGCCGTCAGTCCGGGTGAAGGGGAGTCCCGGTGAAGGTCTCCGTGCGCGTTGCGAGCCGCTCACGGGCAAGACGACGGGTCGCGACAACCCACGAACGCCACGACGGCGGGAACGGCTCACCCCGTTTCCGCCGTTGCGTTGTCGGGCACGGCTTCTGTATCGGGTTCGGGGGGCCGGGGGGGAGCGTCAGGGCGTCCTGCGCCCTGTGCCGCCCAGCCGCCCGCCATCGCCTGCTCCGCAGCCAGCAGCAACGGGTCGCCCGCCTCCAACCCCATCATCTCCGACCGCGGCAGCGGCACCGGCACCGGGTTCGCCGCCCCCCAGATGCCCGCCCCCGAGGTCTTCGTCAGGTCCGAGAATATCTTGTACCGCACGTCGAGCAGCCGGTTCGCGCTCGCGTCCCCCACCCACCGCTCGTCCCCGTTCAACACCCCCACCGCGAACTCCATCCCCAGCTTCTGGGCCTCCAGCAGCCACGTCGTCTGCGCCCGGCGCACCTCCCCGAACGCCTCGGCCGTCTCGTCCGCCGCCCGCTGGTGCCACCCCTCGTCACGGACCCAGTTCTGGATCGTCCGCAACGTCGGCTCCTCGCCCTCCGGCAACACCTCCTTCAGCCCGCGCCACGCCGCCGTCGGGCTGCGACCCCCCTCCAGCCACATGACGTAGGCCAAACCCCGAATGTCCCCGTCCGGCTCGTACCGAACTTGCCGCGACTTCGCCATCCCTCAGCCTTCCTTCCGTGACGTTACCTGTGCGCAGGGTGAGTCGGACAAGGGTATCTGTGCGCGGGGGGGGCCAAACCAACAACACACACAACCAACAACCAAATTAATCTCATACCCAACAACACAATCATCCTCCAAGCCAACAACTTTCACTCTTACTCTCTGTCGGTGTGTGTGTGTGTGTGTTGATGACGTGTGTCGGTGTGTGTGCATGGCGATGACTGATGTCCCCCCCCCCTAGGTGCGTGGCGTGTGTCGAGCGTGGGTGTGGGCATGGCGGTTGGCGGACTGGTGAGCGGGCATGACGCGGGACGCGCTCACGGGATGATAGCAGGTATGCGAACGGGAAGCGGGTAGCGGAAGGGAAGCGTGGACATGGACGATGACGCTCGAGCTCGAGCGCACGACGTGCATGAGGCATGACGTGCATGTGCGTGTCGATGACGTGCATGTGCGTGAGCATGACGTGCATGTGCATGTGCATGACGTGCATGTGCGTGACGGGATTCAGGCAATTGTTGATCTACGTGTCAAGTATCGGGTCGGTCGAGCGTGCGACTCGATGACGTGGCGGATGATGACGTGCGTGCGTGCGTGCGTGACTGATTCCGGCAATTGTTGATCAAGTTGTGAAGTATGCGGCCGGTCGGGTGGGGATGGGGATGCGCCTTTGTCGAACCTTTGACCAAGCGAACCTTTGACCAAGCCAACCATCGACCCAGTGAACCATTGCCCAAGCGAACCGTTGCCGAGACGATCCATTGACCGATCCCGCCATTGTGGGGATTCCGCCCTGGCGTTCGAGACCCCAGGGCGAAACCGACGAACCGGGGAATTGTCCGGTGTCCACCCCTTGACACTCCGATGCACATGGCTTAAAATGCGTGCAGTGGGGATGAGGAAATCCCCGGACGCGACCAAGGAGAACGGCGATGGCGACTACCTGGACCAAGCGGCTGCGGCGGGCGCGGGGACTGTGCGAGCAGTGCGCGATGCCGGCGGCCGAGGGCGGGCGGCTGTGTGATGCGTGCATCGAGCTGGCCGCGTGGGCGGGCGGCAGGGACCGCGTGCCGTGCGATCCGAACCGGGAGCAGTGCCGGCCGCTGGAGATCATCGAGCAGGAACGGCAGTGGATGGCCGAGGACTACGATCGGATGCGGCGCGCGTGGCCGATGCCGCACGGGCGGGGAATCTACTAGGCCAGTCGGCCCGGGATGGCGTAGCGGGGATCGTTCCCCCGCCCGGGCCCCGCGAACCGCACGCAACCGGGCGGGCGGGCGCGAATCGAGACGGGGAGAGACGCCGTGATTGTTTGCACCGTCCACATCACATCGGATCCGCACTCGCTGCTCACCACGGTTCATATCGGCCCGGTTCGCCAACGCGACGGTCGCCACCTTCGCGTTGAGAGATTCGTCGGCCGCATCTGGCAGGTGGGCGGACGATTTGTCCCGGCCGACCACGCCGCGACGCGCGGCCCGTCGTACCGACGACGATCCGATGCCGTCCGCTGGCAGCTTCGACGCGACGGACTGCCGGCCAAGTCCGGGCGCGACGGCGCGACGTTCGCAATTCGCAGCGCATAGCCGCCACGCGCCCGGACCTGCGCCCCGTTGATCGCGGGGCGCACGCCCGGCCGAGTGAGTCGGGACACGACACGACAGGGGGTCCACGCCATGCCTCAGTGCCACGGTCTCATCGTCACCCGCACCGCCGATGGCCACCAGTGGGCCGAGCGGCCGGACGGCACCAACGTGCTCCGCCTGGTCCCGGACCAGCGCGGCCGGTGGGTCGCGCACCCGACCGATGCGATCGGCCACGTGCTCGACGCGCCCGCCAAGTCGCTCCCGACCGGCCGCCGCACCGTCAAGGCCGCGATCCGGGCCGCGATCCGGGCCGGACTGGTCGCCGCCGCGCTCGCCGCCGTCGTCGCCCCCGCCCGCGCCGAAAGCCCGTGGGACGCCGCGACCACGGTTCGCACGCCGGACGGCCGCTCCGTCACCGTGCAGGTCGCGTACGTCGGCACCGCGCTCCGGTGCGCGGCCCCCGACACGCTCCGCATCCTCGAAGATGGCTCGGCCGTCTGCGAGACGGCCCGCTAGCCGGACCACGACGCGACGCGGGCCGGCAAGCGCGCCGGCCCGCGAACGGACAGAAGGGACCACGCCATGACTCCGACCAACAACGCCGACGTTGTGTACCGGTTCGCGCGGCGCGAAGCCGGCCGCAATTCCACCGGATCGCTGTTCAGCCCGGATGGCACGTGGCTGTTCAGCTACGGCGACCACTTCCCGCTTGCCCGGTTCGAGGGCGGCCGCCTCATCGTCAACGACGCGCGCGCCAGCGTGACGACAAGTTGCCAGCAAACCATGCTCCGCGCCGAATTGGTCCGCTCCGGGTGGCGACCGACCGATGATCGCGCGACGCTCCCGGGACGCGACCGTCTCGGCGCGTTCGGGGCCCAGCCTCACGTCGATTTCCCGGCCACCGTCTGGGATCGCGTGCCGCGCGACGCCTAGCCACGCGACGCGGGGCCGCGACCGTGCGGCCCCGCGAACGCCCCACGACACGAGAGGGGACCACGCCATGACGATCGCGACACCGTACGACGTTTGGGAGATCGAATACCGCCGCCCATCGTGGGATCGCGTGCGCCCCATCGGCCGCGCCGCGTCATACGAGATCGCGTGCGCGCACGCCGCCGCCCACTGTGCGGCCGATCCCGACGCCTTGGTCGAAGTGGACTGCGACACGTGGTACCGCGGCCTGATGGCGGACGGGCCGCGCGACGCCCGTCTCGTCACCGCGGACGACAACGAGACCGCCGCGCTCCTCGACACGGCGGAAGCCGCCTGGCGCGCCGAACGCGCGGCCAATCTGGCGGCCGACTGGGATCGCGTCCAAGACGCCCTGTCCCGACTCGCCGCCCTCGCCCCGTCCGGTCTCGTCGACGCCGGGCATCTCGGCGCGCTCCGCCGCTCCGTCACCGCCCGGATGCTCGACGCCATCACCGCCAATCCGCCGGCATGGACACCCGCCCGGGCCGACTGCCCGACCTGTGGCGGCCACGGCGAGACGTGGGGCGACGAGACCTACCCCGACGGGTCGCTCCGCGCCACGTGGTGCGGCGACTGCCGCGGCACCGGGGTTGCCGCCTAGGTTCACGCGACGCGGGCCGGCAAGCGCGCCGGCCCGCGCGAACCACGGAGGAACCAGCCATGACGACCACGACCCGCCACCCCGACGACCTGTCCGGGCTCCTCGACCCCGTGTCGGAAGCCGCCCTGGCCCGCCCGCGCTGCGACGGGTGCGGATCGCGCGACCGCGTCGTCGAGATCGTCTGCTCCGAGTGGGCGACCCCGACCCCGGACGTGTCCCGCGCCGAATGGCTGTGCGCCGACTGCCGACAATCCCGCATCCTCGACGGTGATGCCGTCCAGCCCGCCGACCCCAACGACGCCTGCGATTTCTGCGGCGGCATGGGGTGCGTCACCCGCGTATGGTTCGTGCCGCACCGCCCGCCCGCCGACCAAGACTTCGAGACCGTCTACTGCTCACGCTGCAACGGCACCGGGTGCGCCGCCGACCACGTCGCCCCCCCGGACCCTGCTACCATGACCCGACTCACGACACGACAGGAGGACGCCGCCATGACCGAGGACACCCCGATCTCGCTCGCCACGTTCACGCTCGAAACTTTCGGGGCCGACGCCGGCCGCCTCACCAGCACGTCCGTGCGCGACGAGCTGGACAGCGGCCGCTTCACCCTCGCCGAGTGCGGCCGGATCAACGAGATCGGCGACGACGGCTACATCGCCCGCTCCGATGCCGAATGGGCCGTCCTGGTCGCGCAGGACGGCACCCTGTGGCTGGCAGTCAACGGGGGCGGCGACGCCGACTGGGCAATCGTGGCCGACACCGCCGACGACCTCACCCGGGCCGTTGGCGAGTGGTACAACGACCCCGACGCCTTCGAGCGGCGCGACTAGCCGCCCCACGGCGCGACGCGGGCCGGCAACCGGCCCGGCCCCCACCCAGCCACAGACAGGAGCCACGACCATGACCGACACGACCGCGACCCTCGTCAGCATCGAGTTCCGCGCCGACGTGGACAATTTCCTCGGCGACAACGACGGCGACCTGACCGACGACGACCTCGACACCATCCGCGACCTCTGGGACCAAGCCGTCTGCGACGCCCTCGCCGCGTGGGCCGGCCGCATCCGCCCCGGGGCCGCGGTGGTCTCCCGCGTCACGTGGGGGCCGTTCCTGAGCCAGAGCGGTTGGGCCGAGGTCTCGCCCGCCGGCGACGACCTCACCGACGAGGACGCCACCGCCGCGCTGAACGACATCCTCGAGGACGAGCCGTTCTGGCTGCGATTCCTCGACCGCCGCCTCGAGGTGGTCCCCTAGCCAGCCCGGGCCGAATGTTCGCCCGCCCGCGCGGAGGTTCCTCGGCGCGGGCGGGCGAACATTCGGCCCCGCCTCACCCCCCCACCATGTCCCGCAGCCCCGGCCGCCACGCCACCGCCACCCGGCCCCGGTTCCGCCGCCCCGGGTCGGCCCCGTCCTCCGGCAGCAGCACCAACAGCATACCCGTCCGTCGCCGACCCCACAGATAGGTTGACTTTCCGGTTCTCGTTGTTTAATATATAGTTGTCCGGTGACCAATGAACGAGAGGAGGCGACTCGAGATGTTCAAGACCTTGGACCCCGACCGGAAGCAGACCGTCTGCTTCCTGCCCACCCCGGATGAGCGCGCGCTCATCCGCGACCTGATCCGCCTGCGCAACCATCGCGGCATCTCCCATCTGTTCCACGCCCTGCTGCGCGACGAGGCCGAGCGCGCGCTCGGCGGGGAGGGCGAACCGTGCGCGACCCCGGACCCCGAACGCTCGGCGGCCTGAGCGAGGCCGAGACCGACCGCTTCCTGACGATCCTCGCCGACGTGCTGGTCGAGACGCTGGAAAGGCTGACCCGTGACCACCCCGACGACCGAGACGACACCCTTCCCGACGCTGCGGCCTGAGCCCTTCTGCTCCGGCCCCTGCGCCACCGCCAGCCCGGAGCGGA
>CBFIGQ010000003.1:0-6019 GCA_965662335.1 Minisyncoccia bacterium | reverse complement strand
GGTTTAAGCACAAAACCCAACAAGACGTACAAAATAGCTTTTCTGTGTGCTTAATTTAGCTGATTGTTTTGCTGCTACGCTATCAATCAACACCTAAATCATATCAAAACCCTATTTTTAAGCAAGCACTCATTAAAATATATTGTATTTTTGATAATTCACGCCATCTTTACAGTGTCAAAATGGTGTTTTTTGATAATTCACGACACAAAATAAGAGAAACGTCAGCAAAAACAGTGAATTGACTACGGGGGTGTCGCCACACTCTAGCCTTACGCGCTGTAGGTCTTGAATAGAAACGGCGACACTAACGACGACGATATATATAGTATATATAGAATTATATAGAGAGAGAGCATTATATAGTGGTTTCTTTGGGGGGATTTTTTTGGGTTATGTGCAATTCGTTGCGAATTGTTTGCGTCGCCGTCGCCGCGTCGCCGTTTCTCTTGTATGCCTACTCGCTGTAGGTCTTGAACCTGACGACACCTAAATTTTTTAGTGTCTGCGCGTTGTCGTTTCTTTTTTCATTAACAAAACGGCCACCAAATAAGGCAGCCGTTGAGTTATTTATAAAACAATGACTAGCTTTTTGCAACTCCTATTTTCTTAATGTCAAAATAACGGTCAGCCTTGCCCTGTTTTTTATGTACAACAAAACCATCGGCAATCAAACGCTCAAGAATATCTAGCCGCTCGCCTGCCGTTGCTCTTAAAAACGGTCTGCTACGTCTGCAAATATCACGACTCGACGCGCCATCAATGCCATAATCTAAAATAATCTGTTGCACCTGCTCGCATAAAGTCGAGTCCACGCTATCAATGCCGCGAATCTCAAGGCGTGATAACAAAGCATCAAGATGATACGCGCACCAGTTGGCGCACCACTGCACTATACACTCATTAATAATACAGTCGTTAAACGCGCCCAATGCCACACAAAGACGCTTAAAACTACCAGCCCAGCCATGCGCTATGCCGTGTAAATCTTTTCGGCTATCGTCGTTATCACACATTGAGCGAATGCGTTTAGACGAATGAGCAAACAATGCCGCTGTGTTGTCACTCTCAAAAACTGCTATTTTTTCATATGGACGCGAACTTGACACGTCATTGACCGCCATCAAATTTCCGCCCGTGTCTTTAATCTTTTTGACTGCATCAATAATGGACTTTGGCAAAGGTGTGTCAAAATCGCGCTCATGCCGCACGCTTTCGCCACCATCTGCTATGACCAATCGCTGCAATGCACCTGCCGCGTACTGGTCTCGCTGTGCGATATGGTCAATCTGAGTGACACTCATTAGCGAAAGTATAGTCATACAAGGACGATACACGTCATAAGAGTCTAATTCTTTGTTGTCGTCCTTTTTTTGGCCAAAATACCCCGCCGTGTCTTTGTCTAAATAAAGCGTATTGTTCGTATAAACATCATTTATTGCAGACAACGCACCCATCAATGCGCCTGATTGTTGTTTTCTGCCGAACTGCACCATCGTCGCATGGTCATCGGTAGCCCAAAATAAACGCGGATTCATCAATAAATGCTTATGAATACAAGACGCGCTGCTTATCTTTGTACCCCGAATGATTCGACGGTCTCCGCATTCAGCAATAGCATCGTTTAACGCGCCCTTTAAGCCTTGTATTTGCCCTGCACTGTCTGAAACTATAGCTAAGAAGCTTGCAGGGCTAGAACCATCTTTTAAGCGCACTGAGCGCGACGACATTACACAAGCAAATGCTAGCACGGCTTGCGTAATCGCATTTTTTGGCACTGTTCCGACTCGATATTTAAGCCAGTCCGCTAACTCATTCAAAATTGGTAGCGGTAACGTGTTTCCAATTTTTAGCACTGGCTTTAGCTCGACGACATTACTTGTTGCTTTACTCAAAAACAAATCTGCCACATTACCGCCATGCTCGACATCATCGGCACTTATTTCGGGCTGCTTATAATCCATATCCAGCATCAAAGCGGCCTCTTTTACCGCTTCTTTTAGATTGCCATTATGCTGATAATACAGATACACCCCAAAAGCAGTATGCCGATAGCCATCACCCAATGGGTCACTTGCATGATGAATAAAAACGGTCGGCACGTCTCTATCATTCGTTAAAATGCACCCTGCTAGCTTGCTAGTCGAATGAGGGCTTAACAATCGTTTAGTTGTTATTTGTTTATAGCCATAGTTCGCCAATAAGCCCACTAAATCCATGCGTTTGTTAAACGTGCCTATTACGTCATTATCAGACGTAAACACGCGGCAAGGCGCGTTATTAGCGATTAAATCGGGTTGTTCTTCAATGTAAGGGCAAGCAGCTTTAAGTATCGGTTCTGATTCTGTCCAGTATCGCCATAACTCAACTAAATCCGTAGGCAATGGCGGTATTGCTTTCCAATCGCCTACCCAAAAATAATGCTTTTGAGTATCAGGATGAATTGAAGGAGGCAGCACATCTTGCGTATTGCCTCCCCTTAATTCAAAAACAACTTCTTTTTTCCTTGGGTCTGATTCTATCGGCCAGTTTAGCGCGTGCCGTTTAATCTCAAAATCAGGCGCACGATAAACAAGTTTAGTACGGTTTGGCCGTCCACTTTCAAGCCTTACGCCTTCACTCATTAACACATCTAAATCAATACCAACGGCTTTTAACGCAATGCGTGACTTATCAATATCATCAACATCTAGCGTACATGTACCACTCAGCCCATGAATTAACCCAATCCCCCACTTATCAAACAAAGCCAAATCAACAACAGGCTTAGTTTCCCAATCATTCTGAAACGGTTTTTTGCCATTGACCAAGCACAAGCTAAAACCGTTTTCGATGTATTCTTGAGCTGACTCTTTTTTAGTTTTTTGCATTTTCAATCTGTCCTTCTAAGTAGTCTGATAACTTTTTAACAGTATCATAACTGCCTTTGCCGCTTCTAAAAAAACGATAGATAGTTATTTCTGCAATCCCAGCATTTTCAGCAACCTTATTTAACTGCCTATCATTAAGAAGTCGTTTTATCTGTTCTTTAGTCAACATAATTTTTTGCCTTTTTTCATTAAAGTGCTTGCTATAATAAACCAACATGATTAGCATAGCAATCACGGAATACAGATACACGACACCGTTAAACAGGAAAACAAGACCATGAACTTACAAGATTACTCATTTAATGCCGAAGAAGTCGAACCGTCAACATCTAGTTTCGACCCAATTCCAGCAGGTTGGTATCCTGCTATTATTTCATCGTCCGAAATGAAACCAACCAAAGATGGTTATGGCGAATACTTAGCTTTAACTTTTCAAATCATTGAAGGTGAGTGCGAAAACCGTTTGATTTTTGCCCGTCTTAATTTGAAAAATGCCAACGAAAAAGCAGTCGCTATTGCTCGTCAAGACTTAGCTGCTATCTGTCGCTCGACGGGTATCATGCAGCCAAAGGATTCTCAAGAGTTTCACGATATACCATTAATGGTAAAAGTAAAAATTCGCCCAGCCAAAGATGGGTACGAAGCAAGTAATGACATTTGCGGCTATAAATCGTATGGCGATGCACCTGTCGCCACAACACCAAAACCCGCACAAAAAACACCTACACCGCCACCATCCGCACCCAAAAAACCGTGGCAAAAATAAGTATATTCATGCCCTCGCAATGAGGGCTTTTTTAGTTTTTCAGTGAGTAAAACAAAATGACATTCTTAAACCGCATCACAAAAAACGCACCTAAGCCGCCTCGCATTATTATTTACGGCGAGAGTGGTCTTGGTAAAACAACATGGGCAACACAATCACCCAATCCTATTGTTATTCAAACAGAAGACGGATTAGGTGAGTTGTCAGTCGATTGTTTCCCACTTGCAGAGTCGTATATTGACGTAATGACTGCATTGAGCGAATTATCTAGCGAATCACACAACTACAAAACAGTGGTTATTGATAGTTTAGACTGGCTTGAACCACTGATATGGCAACAAGTTTGCAAAGACAATGGCAAACAATCAATCGAGCAGATTGGATATGGCAAGGGCTATAACGAGGCTTTAGTTTATTGGTCTTATTTCTTTGATGAATTGAATAAATGCCGTGACTTGGGCATGACCATCATCATGACAGCCCACAGTCAGATTACACGTATTGAAGACCCCGAACACGCACCATTCGATATGCACGACTTGAAGCTACACAAAAAAGCGGCTGCATTATGCCGTGAATTTGCCGATGTTATTGGTTATGCAAGTCTTAAAAAGATTATCAAAACCGAAGAAGGAAAAGGCTTTAACGCAGACCGCACACGCGCAATAAGTACAGGTGAACGCATTATAAATCTCGACCCTAGCCCTGCCTATGCTGCAAAAAATCGGTATAACCTGCCATCAAAATTGCCGCTAGTTTGGGATGACTTTGCCGCGCACCTGAAATAACAAACCCATAAAAGCCTTGCCAATATGTGCAAGGCAAGCGAGAAACCATTATGTCACGTCCACAAATGCCAACTTACTCATACAACACTCAACCACGCGAACCCGTAAAGCTGCGTGATTATCAACAATCCGCCAAAGATGCGGCCTATTGTTATTTAGAAAAGCATCAATCTTGCATTATTGAAGCCCCCTGCGGTGCAGGTAAAAGCCTCATTATTGCGTCAATATGTCTTGATGCCATCGACACAAATGCTAAAGTGTTAGTGCTTACTCATCGTCAAAAACTGTTAGAACAAAACGAAGCAGAATTAAAAAACTTGCTACCCAATGCAAACACGGGTTTTTACAGTGCAGGTATTGGACAAAAAACACAAGACGCGCACATCATCTTTGGAGGCATACAATCCATTGCCAATGCTAAACTTGAAGTCTATCAACTCGTTATTATTGATGAATGCCACTTAGTTAGCCCCGACGATGTTGGTCAATATAAACAAGTCATTGCCGAATTACTCATACTAAATCCCGACCTAAAAATAATAGGACTCACCGCCACCCCGTACCGATTAGATTGCGGTTATATTTATGGCCAAGATGAATCAATTTTCGATGGTTTGGCTTATGCAATCACCGTATCAAAACTGTTAAACGATGGTTTTTTGTGCCCTATTCGCTCAAGTGGTGGTGGTGTACCTGTTGATGTATCAAAGGTAAAACATCGAGGCGGTGAGTTTTTAGAGTCGGAACTGGCTGAAGCGTTTATTGATAAAACACCCGAAATAGTCAACGATATTATTAAAAGAGGCCGCGATTGCCGCGCATGGTTGTTGTTTTGCGTCAACATAAAGCACGCAGAAATAGTTACTGACGAATTAAAAAGACGGGGCATTGATGCGGCCTGTTATCACTCAAAAACAGATAACTACTCAGGCCGCATCATGTTAGAGCGTTTCACGAATGGAACGTTAAAATGTTTGGTCAACGTCAACATATTAACCACAGGTTCTAATTTTCCGATTGCCGACTTATGTGGACTCATTCGCGCTACGGAGTCAACCGCGCTTTATGTGCAAATCGTTGGACGTGTTATGCGTAATCATCCAAACAAAAAAAAGGCTTTACTATTGGATTATGGCGGTAATGTGTTACGTCACGGTTGTATAGACAATGTGATAGTGAAGGCCAAAGGCGAAGGCACAGGCGAAGCACCAGCCAAAGAATGCCCGTCGTGTGGACACTTTATCCACACGGCACTAATGATATGCCCCGAGTGCGGCCATGAGTTTGAGCGCACGCCTGATAAGAGCCTATCACTAGCCGCTTTTGATGGTGCGGTGTTATCTAGTCAAATCAAGCCCATGCTTTTAGATGTTGACCGCGTAGAATTTGCAATACACAAAAAAGCAGGTAAACCTGACAGCATTAGAGTGGATTATCATTGTGGTCTAGCAAGGTATAGCGAGTGGCTAACGCCTGAGCATAGCGAGTTTGGGCGTATTAAGACAGAAAGGCTTTTTAATAAATTTGAACTTGAAAAGAGTTATACAAGCTCATTATTAGGCTTTAGCTGCAACGATATAATTCACTCTTTTTCA
>CBFIGQ010000002.1:0-34187 GCA_965662335.1 Minisyncoccia bacterium | reverse complement strand
TCTTTGCGAGTGAGGAGGCTTTGTGTTGTAGCATGACGGAGTCGATCGATCTCTTTGTTGATTTGCGCATCCTTTTCGATAAAGGTATCAGTCACCGGCAAGTATGCCTCTGGCTGGTAGTAGTCGTAGTATGAGACGAAGTAGTGGACGGCATTCTCTGGGAAAAATTCCTTAAACTCTGCGGCAAGCTGCGCGGCAAGCGTTTTGTTGTGCGCGATGACAAGTGTGGGCTTCTGCACTCGCTCAATGATATTCGCCATCGTGAATGTCTTACCGGTCCCCGTCGCACCAAGAAGCGTCTGCATCTTTTTGCCAGACCTTAGGCCCTTCATGAGGCCTTCTATAGCTTTTGGTTGATCCCCTGCGGGTTTGTAGTGACCTGAGAGTTTGAATTTCATATAGAGATTATATAGGAAAAATAGGGGTTTTGGAGATACTTGACAAATTTTATATAAAATGCTAATATATTCTCAGAAGTTGTTTGAGATAGTATGGAATAAGAAATTCACTAGGTGCGCATAAGCATCGTTCCCAGTGGGGGAAATTCCTTATCCTTAATTATTTACCTCAGAGCCCTGAGCCAATAGGTAGTGTTTGAATACACGAGAATAATTCGACAACTATCAACAGTTAGAAAACTGTGTGAGAGGACCCCTGAAAGATGGGGTCTTTATATTTTCTTATAATACTTCTCCACAAACTCCTTTTTAAATTCAAAAAATGTTCCGTCGAGGATTGATTCGCGGATTTTTTCTACAAGTCGCAAGATGAAATGCAGATTGTGAATACTCGCAAGCGTTGCTGCCGTCATTTCCTCACCTCGGAACAGGTGCGCGAGGTACGCTCGTGTATGGTGCTGACACGTGTAGCACGTACACCCTTCTTCTATCGGTGTAAAGTCGTTTACGAACTTTGCATTCTTGAGATTGAGTTTGCCATCATGTGTATGCACTCCCCCATGTCGCCCCATACGTGTCGGTGCAATGCAGTCAAAGAGATCGCATCCAGCTTGCACTGCTTCAAAGAGATCTATCGGCTCTCCAATACCAAGGAGATGCCGGGGCTTATGTTCAGGAAGGATTGCATTCACCCACCCCACCGCTGTCCCAATGTCGTCTTTGGTAAATGATCCACCAATGCCATACCCGTCAAATGGGAGTGCTCCGAGATCCCTCGCTGCTTGCTCACGCAAGTCCTGAAATCGTCCGCCCTGCACCACCCCAAAGAGCGCCTGCTTTTTTTCTACATCAAGTTGCTCATGGGCCAGAAGACTTCGCTTTGCCCACTCGTAGGTGCGTGCGAGTGATTTCTTTTGGTATTCGTATGGTGCTGTTGGTGACGTGCATTCATCAAAGGCAAATATCATATCTGCGCCGAGCTTCCACTGCGTACGCATTGAGCTCTCGGGAGTAAAAAGGTGGTAGCTTCCATCGATGTGCGATTTAAACCGTACACCCTCATCAGTTACTTTTGCAAGCTGGCCACCCACCTTAGAAATATCAGAGACTGCGTCTCCTGTTGCAACCTTTGAGACATTATTTCCAAATGCAGCACCAAGTGAGAAGGCTTGAAATCCTCCACTATCGGTCATCGTCGGGCCATGCCAGTCCATAAACTTTCCAAATCCCCCCGCCTTTTCTACAATGTCCTCGCCTGGCTGCAGGTACAGATGATACGTATTAGCAAGGACTACCTGCGCGCCAAGAGAGCGGATTTGCTCGGCAGTGAGCGCCTTTACGGTCGCCTTGGTTCCTACTGTCACAAATGCTGGCGTCTTGATGGTGCCGTTTGGTGTTGCGATCTCGCCTGCGCGCGCAAGTGTTCCGTCTAGTTTTTTCTCAATCGTAAATTTCACAGCTTAGTTGTACCACCTCTCTATGAATACGCAATGTTAAAGACTTTGTTAAAGGTACCGTAGCGCACCATGAGCTCCGGAGATGAGTAGATAGGAGTATAGATGCCGTCACTTGAGAGTCGCTCGATGCGGATATAATAGAGTCCTTTTGGAAGGTGGAGATAGTAGCGACCACTCGCGTTTGTTTTGACTGACTTCACAAATGAGTTGTCTATTGCTGAGTACACCTGTATCGTGACATGCCGTAGTGGCTTGCCGTAGAGATCGTATACGCGGCCCATTTGCTTTTGCATACGGAACTTGCGTCTGAGGACAAATGCAGCAATATAGAGGAAGAATATGATGACGTTGTATTTCTCTGGGTACACAATGAGACTTACTGCAACAATCAAGAAAGTAGTGCGGAACATCGTTTTGAATACTTGATCAGCGTAGTATTCACGACGTGAATAGTGAAGCGAAAGATCTCCTTGTTTCTTTGCAAATGCTGCCGTGTCAAAATCCACCGGATCGACAGGAATGTTTTTTGCTATAGGGGCTTCTGGATCATAGGGGATGTAGTCACCAAAATATGGCTTTTCGTAGAGCTCATCACGCATACTACTGTCCGCTATGACATGGGATGGGAAAATGTAGTTGGTTTTTTGAAGCTGCACTTTATATATACCCTTTGGAGCACTAAATCCATACCGACCACTCTGATCAGTGATCGTTGTTTCGACAACCTTGCCATCCATGTCGATCAGTGAGACACGCACAGGGTCAAGTGGTTGTTTAGTCACTGAGTCATACACGACCCCCCATGGTGTAGGACGTTTGCGAAGTCCAAGTGCAATCAAAAGCATTGACCAGAGACGTATAGGAATCAATATGAATTCAGGGCGAGCAAGCGGGTTGAGAAAGAGTACTGACACGAGTACTACTGCACCACCAAGTGTCGTCACTGCTGCAATGATAGACTTAATACTCACCTCGATAACTTCTACTTGAGCAGGCGTAAAGGATCGTTGGATTTTCTGCTTTACCGGAGAGTCAAGCAACGTCACTGCAGGAGCAGTAATTTTCGGAAACGTGACAACTTTTTTTGGTATTTCGGTGACTACTGATACAGGTGTTGTTGGTACCTCGGGTGGTATATCTTGCTGTGTTTGAAGTGCTGCAAGCTTTTCTTTATTTTCTTGGATTGCCTCGCTCGTTGCACCACTACTTGCACTACTTGAGGAAGGTTGGGTGTCAGAAGAAGCGGTATTGTCAGGAGGAGGAGTTGGCTGTGTGATAGTCGTATTTGCAGACTTACTACTTGAAACATTTCCTGCCTCGTCTCGGGCCCATACATACAATGTCTTTGCACCGTACGTACTAAATGTATAGGAAGTTGGAGCTGCGAGTGATCCGATGTCAGCTGCAGAAGGAACTGTGTTTGTGGTGCGAACAAGGTACCCTGTTGCGCCATTGGTATCGCTTGCGCTTATAGTGAGGGGTACCGTCAGCGATGTACTACTCGCAGGCATAGAAAACGTGACTGATGGAGCTGTAGTATCTATGGTAAATGTTCCGACTGATAACGTACTCGATGTGTTATTTGCACCATCTCTTACTCTGATGCCGCAGTTACTGTGAGCCCCTTCAGTAAGAGCTGAGAATGTCACTGTATTGTCACCACTTGTTGCATTAGTCGTAGATGCAGAGCAATCACCACTATAGAGTATGGTGCCGGCTTCACTTGAGTTGAATGTAAAATCTGGAGTTGTATCGCTCGTGTACGAAGCTATACCGGTTACCTTTGAAAGTGAAGGCGGAGTCGTGTCTCCACCCCCTGACGGGCAGGATGAAGTCGTAATAGTAAAATAATATGTTTGGGTACCGATGGTTACTCCAGCATTTGCTGCTTGTCCACATGAGGACGGAGAATGTACGGTAAGCGAGAGCGTGTCACCATTTTCTACTATGCGACTATCTTTGTTACTATTCGTAACACTGCATGACGTTGTACAACTTGCAAGTGATACGGCAAGTTTCGTATTAATGCCCTGTATATTTACAGGATCGGAAGTTATATCCTGGTTGGTACCTACACCAATCTGGGAGTTAAATGAGATCGTATCAGGCTCAATATCAGGAACGGGTACGCTAAATATAACTCCATGATCATTATCTCCGCCTTTTGTCGTATATCCGTAAAACGTACCATTCGTATACTCAAGACCTCCAAGTGGAGTACGGGGGCCGTTATCTAAAAAGAAATCTCCAACCCCATACCCCAGACTAGACAAATCATACATAAAAAGATACCCAACTCCACCTGGACCACCAC
This sequence comes from Minisyncoccia bacterium, assembly GCA_965662335.1. GTDB lineage: Bacteria > Patescibacteriota > Minisyncoccia > Phycocordibacterales > UBA9973 > UBA4124. The sequence goes on along the minus strand of CBFIGQ010000002.1, from coordinate 30,018 downwards.
TTTGTGACAATCCATATATAATTGACCCAATAGAGCTGAGCGGACCGCGACCTTCAGATTTATCAGTAGACGGAATATCACTTACAATATTGGTCTCATCGCTTTGATTTATACTAAATACTTGACCAGCGTTATTTTGACCGCCGGTAGCTGTAAAACCGTACATCTTGTAGGTCTGAGGGTCGCTTGGATCTTGAGCAAGGACTAGGTCGCCCGGAGTATTACTTGATATGTGCTCATGTTCACCAAAATTTTCAAGTTTTGTATATGCTCCAGGATTATCTTTAGTCGGGAGGACGTATTTAAATAAAACCCCAACTCCATTAGTACCACCAGAAGGAGTGGTTCCATAGAGGGTTTTGTTTGTTGGGTTATATAAAAGCGTTCCGGTGGGATTGACTCCTGAAGCAGCATCAACACCGTATACGTATATCTTTGTATATGAGAAATCATTTACAAAAAATGAGAATAACGTTCCGTCATTTTTATCGCCTCCGTCTGATGTGAGTCCATATAACATATCATCCACAAGCGTAAGCGAGCCTTTCGGGTGCGCACCGTCTTGAATTGCAGAAAATTCATATAGTAGCGCGAAGGTCGAAGAAGTCATATCAAAACTAAAGATTGTTCCTTCATCATTTGTTCCTCCAAATTCTGTGAGTCCATATAGAGTAGTGCCCCGAAGTACAAGTTTCCCAACAGGGTGCGAGCCATTCGTACCATCAAAACTATGGAGTACTGTGTAGTCTTGCGTACGAAGATTATATGAATAGATAACACCTAGATCAGTATCACCTCCAGCATACGTCACCCCATATAACAGATCATCGTCTTGTCCTGGAACAAAGAGCGGAGTTCCCGTTGCTTGTACTCCCACTGGACTATCAAAAGAATAGAGCTGGGTAAACGCACGCACCCTGAGTACTCCGTATATGAGTACGATAGCCAGAATAGGGATGAAAAATGAGAGCGCTTTTTTGATACGCATTACGTACAAAGTATACCATATGCTGTATTCACAGATTTTAACGCACTATCACCCACTTGAGCGCCTGTAGATTAATTGGAACTTTAGCATAGAGCTTTTGAAACGGATCACGTGGATCGGTAGCAATCCGTTCAATAGTAGCAAGTACCGCGGTTTGAGTAGACTGATATGCGACCACGCTTCCGATATCAAAATGTACATCCCGGGGCATACGCACTTCGTACTCTCCAGCCCCTCTTCCAATCAGCGAAACTGCGACATCGCTTCCCTGTACAGTACCGGACGTTGTATTTCCTCCTGCACTAAAGAGCAGCACAGTCGCACTGTGATCCGTAGTATCACTAACCATGCCAAGCGCTACAGAGTTAAATGCGTACACGGTTTGGCCCACTAGAACTCCTTCTGCAGTCCCCGCATCTATAGAAAAGGTACTATAGATACTACGATTTGGGAGGGTCACGACGTGCGCGAGTATGCCGCGTGCGGTTTGGGGTCTACCGAGCTCTGCTTTGAGCTTTTCGTTTTCGTCTTGGAGCAGCGTAAGTGTTGCAAGGCTTGCACCATAACTTTCCAGCGTTGTTTGTTGCTCGACTATTTTTTGGACTAGTGTTTTTTTGGACTCGAGTGTCGTATAGACAGTAGCTGGCGCAAGCACCGGTATATGTGATCTACTACGCCGTACAATAAATCGCACACACCCCCACACAAGAAGCGCAGCAATGATACTGCTTACGACAAGAAAGAAGGTGGTTTTTCTTTTATTTCGTTTATCTCTAAATGATGACATGCTCGTCAAGAGGAAGTAGGACGCTTTCAAAAATTTCGAAATGCTCTAGTAGTATACCAGTCCCACGTGCGACCGCAGAAAGCGGATCGTCTGCAACACGTACTGGAAGTGATAGCTCATCTGAGAGAAGGAGTGTAAGTCCTGGAAGTAGCGCTCCTCCGCCGCTCAGCACAATGCCAGTCTTTAAAATATCACTCATCATTTCTGGAGGTGCCGTCTCAAGGACTTCTTTGATCCCCGCCACGAGAAATGCAAGCGGTTGAAGAAGTGCCTCACGTATATCTCCGTCAGTCACCATGAGCGCGCGCGGAAGCCCTGACACTAGATCCCTCCCTCGTACTTCCATTTCTTGAAATTCAGTTTCTATAGCCGAGCCAAGGGTGAGTTTGACGCTTTCTGCGGTTGGTTCTCCTACGAGCAGTTTGAACTCATCCCGCAAATACTCAATGATACGCGCATTCATATGGTCTCCCGCAATACGCAAGTTGAGCGAGCGCACGATGCCAGCAAGCGCAATAATCGCAATATCAGTCGTACCGCCTCCGATGTCGACAACAAATGAACCTTTGGGTTCGAGTACCGGGAGCCTGACTCCGATAGCAGTCGCCATTGCTTCTTCTACCAGAAATACTTCGCGCGCGCCCGCATCCATTGCTGCATCATACACAGCTCGCATTTCGACGTTGGTAATGCCGCTCGGTACACCGATCACTACTCTTGGCCTAAAAAATTTCTTGCTAATTTTTTCTGCTTTTCGAATGAAATAGGCGAGCATCTCCTCGGTCATGTCGTAGTCTGATACTACTCCCTCAATCAGCGGACGGATAATGTCGATGTGTGCCGGTGTCTTGCCCCACATTTTCTTTGCTTCGTGACCAACTGCAACAATAACTCCTGTTTTTTTATTGACGGCAACGATAGAGGGTTCATTGATGATGATGCCATGACCTGAGAGATAGACGAGGGTGTTCGCAGTACCGAGGTCGATACCAATATCATTTGAAAATCTGCGATAGAGAGATTTAAACATTGTGGATAAGCACAGTGATTTCCTCAGGCTTCATTATCTTTGATTCTGCACTAGTGCGATGCTTGTATTCGACTCCACCATTTTGAATGCTTCGATCTGATACGACAATACGATGCGGAATACCAATGAGGTCTGCATCAGCAAATTTCTCTCCAGCACTTACTCCTTCGCGATCGTCGTAAAAAACTTCAATACCCTGTCCTGTGAGCTCGCTATAGATGCGCTCCGCCTCTTCCTTTGCTCCGAGCGCTACCAGGTGCACAGCAAATGGAGCAATAGACTCCGGCCATACGATGCCTTTTTCGTCAGCAAATTTTTCTACCACCACACCCATAACTCTTGTAATACCTACTCCATATGATCCTAGATGTACGTACTGTTTTTCACCGGCTTCATTTGTAAAAGTAAAGTCAGTATCTTCACTTTTTTGCGTACCAAAATTAAAAATATTTCCAACCTCAGCTGTGGCTACTTTTTCGAGCTCGTCTTTTGCAACACCGAGATCTTTTAACGTTTCATCATTTAAAACTTCTTCATTTATCGCAATATTTTTTCCGCGGTGAAGATATACGAAATCTTCACCAGCCTCACAAATAGTTTGAAACTCATGACTAAATTGAGTAAACGCACCACCAGACGCAAATGTTACATAGGTATCTTGTCCAATACCAATTCGGTTGTATATTTTTTTGTACGCATTGATAGTTGCTTGATAAAAATCCTCATGCTGCTTTGCATCAATACTACATGAGTACATGTCTTTCATAACAAATTCACGACCACGAAGTATGCCGCTTTTCGCACGAAGCTCATTACGGAGCTTTGTTTGAAATTGATAGACATTAATAGGTAGGTCTTTATAGCTTGCGAGATACGTTTTAAGCATTTCTATGATCGCTTCTTCATGTGACCATCCAAATCCCACCTCCGTACCATCTTTGAGTTGTGACTTAAACCATACATCTACAGTTTCATCGTCCCAGCGGCCGGTTACTTCCCAAGTACTCTTCTTTTGAAGAGATGTCATAATAAGTTCTTGTCCGCCGATTGCATTCATTTCTTCACGAACAATCTGTTTTATTTTTTCAAGTACACGAAGTCCAAGCGGGGTATACGCGTACACCCCAGCCATTACCTTATATACATATCCCGCCCGAATCAGGAGTTGGGCGTTCTTTGCCACCTCGTCAGATGGGCTTTCTTTGCGTGTTTTCGTAAATAGCTGGCTTTGCCGCATAGTGCCTCTATAATCGCATATTTTGGGCAATAAAAAAAGCCTATATTGCCAATATGTACTTAAAATGTTATTGTATTGTCTCATCACTCGGATGAAATTATTCAGTAATTAAGGGCAAGGACCACCTTCCCTGCTACAGATTGTTATGAAAAAAGAAATCTCAGCAACCTCCCTCATGGAGGCAGGTGTGCACTACGGCTACTCACGTACTCGTCGTCACCCAACCGTTACCCCGTTTCTCTACGGTACTAAAAATGGAGCGGACATTATTGATATCGAAAAGACCGGGCTCCAGCTCGAAGCTGCTACAAAATTCCTCGGAGAACTCTCAGCTTCTGGCAAGACCGTGCTCTTTGTCGGTGTGAAGCCAGAGTCTCGCAGCGCTATCATCGATATCGCAACAAGCCTCAAACAGCCATACGTTACCGAACGATGGATTGGAGGAATCCTGACCAACTTCTCTCAAATGAAGACTCGTATCGAAAAGCTCGAAAAGATGAAAGAAGAGCGTGTATCAGGCGAGTACGCAAAGTACACCAAAAAGGAGCAGATCTTGCTCAACCGAGAAATGGAGCGACTCAGTAAGTACTTTTCAGGACTACTCGGTATGCACAAGCTTCCAGATGCACTCTTTGTTGTTGACTCAAAGAAAGAACACATTGCAGTACTCGAAGCACATAAGGTAAATATCCCTGTCATTGCAATCGGCAACACTGACTGCAGTATTCGAGGCATTGAATACCCTATTGTTGCAAACGACTCATCTGCTTCAAGTATTGGAGCAATCCTTGATATACTAAAGGGCGCATTTTAATTAACAGCACAAACTATATACACATGTCTACAATCACAACCGAACAAGTAAAAGAATTACGAGATGCAACAGGCGTTTCTGTCATGCAGTGTCGCAAGGCGCTTGAGGAAGCAGAGGGCGACATGGACAAGGCTATCATTCTTCTTCGAAAGAAAGGCTCTGAGATCGCAGATAAAAAGGCAGATCGCACCGCAGCAGATGGACTTATTGTCGTTCGTACTGACGGCAAGCGCGCCCTCACACTCACCCTCAACTGTGAGACTGACTTCGTTACAAAAAATGATGACTTTACCGCACTTGCAAACAAACTCGCAGATATCGCATGGAATGAGGGCGAAGCAAAGGCACGTGAAGAGTCAACAAGTCTCATAAACGATGTCGTACTCAAGATCGGTGAAAACATCAAACTCGGTGCGATTGAGGAGATATCTGGCGACACTGTAGGTGTCTACGCACACCATACTGGAAAGGCTGCTGCAGTGGTCGTACTCACTGGTGGCACCCCAGAAGTCGCAAAAGACATTGCAATGCATGCTGCAGCAATGAAGCCTCGTTACACCCATACGAGCGAGATCGGGGAGGAAGACAAGGCGCAAGTGATGGAAGTTCTCAAGGCAGAAGTAGATGCAACTGACAAACCAGAAGATATGAAGGCAAAGATCATGGAAGGTAAAATCGCATCATACTTCAAGGAGCAAACACTCGATGAGCAACCGTTCTTTAAGGCTCCAGAAAAGACCATTGCCCAGTACGCAAAGGAGCATGGCGCAGCAGTAGTAAGCTTTGTGTTGTATACTATTAGTGCATGATACTCATCCTCGTACTCGTCGTACTTGTTATTGCGCTCTGGCTCTATAGCATGTACCTCTCATGGAAAATAAGCAGTGGCACTGCAACGACTGCAGTCCACGAGAGTGTCTTTGTAAGCACTGCTGCCCTTTTGGCACGACTTGGAAGACGCGGTTGGTACAGCAGTACGCTCGGTATCAAAAGGGTTGCGTCATGGAGCAATAAGCGTCTTGGCTCACTCTTTCTTCGAGCATTCCCGAGCGCACGCCCTGCTTTTACAAAAAAAGACGTACTCACTGGCCTGAGTCACGGACCCTCATCATTCTTTCTCAAAAGTATAAGCGTACAACCCAAACAACGTTTGCCTAAAAGCAAAAAAATGCTATAGTGCTCACACCAATCGATCCAAAACTATGGATCGTACGCCGGAATAGCTCAGTTGGTAGAGCTCCCGTTTTGTAAACGGGTGGTCGTCGGTTCGAGCCCGACTTCCGGCTCACTATATAAAATCCCTCACACTACTGTGAGGGATTTTATTACTTTATTTGAGGATCACCAGTCGAGCCATTAAATATTATTGTACCGTTTTGTGTAATGAACACTGAGTTGCCCTTGTTCCAAAATACAATACTCTCATCCGTATTTGCATAGCGCGCACCATCCGCAGATAGTGCATGAGGAAGCGTCATGGTTCCCAGTGTTGTACTCGTAAAGGTGACCTTGTCTTCGTAAAACGTCGCAGGGAGTGCCTCACCAGTAGTTTGATCGTAAAATACGACCTGATTTATTATCTGTTCACCTGATACTTCAGGTGTAGTAGGTGCCTTGGCGGGCATCCGGTTGTGCGCAATCACGATTACAATAACAACAAATATAGTTAGTAGTATTCCTCCCCATAATTTCTTAGTCATACCGCTAGTATAGCACTTACGCGTTCTTATAGGTGATAGCTATCTGAAGCACTGTCGCAAACAGGACCCACGCGAGATACGGAAGCAAAATATATGCCGCAAACGGAAGTATGGGAAATAGTACAAACAAAGTCCATACCAACGTACAGTCAACTATTAGTATATCGACTAGCGCAAGCCAAAAACTTCCCAACCTAAATTGTAGTGGTGTATAGAGACCATTTGCTATGAGATTGAACACAAACGGTAGTGCTGCGGTGAGCGGCAGTATATCTTTGTATATTGCGTACACTACTGACCCCGCAGAAACTAAAATAAGGACATACAGAAATGCCCATACAGGACCAAAGAGCCATGCAGGAGGCGCAAAGCGAGGCTTTTTATAGGAATTGTAGACACTTTGAAAACTCATTTTTTTAAGTAGTTACTAACTTCATCAAGTGAGTGGTAGCCTTGGTACGTAACGCCGTTGATAACAAGTGCCGGGAGCGGTTCTACAACCCCAAAACTTGCCTTGAGTGCTCTTACTGAATCCAGATCAAGGTTATAGTCGAATGCATAAATACGGACATCTGGGAATTTCTGCTTTATGGCATCGAGTATATAGCCCTGTTTTACACAGTCAGTACACGAATCCTTGGTTCCATAAAAATAGAAAATACTGGTAAATGTCTGATTGCATCGTTCAGCGGTGCGTTTGTTGAGCAAAAAGTCGCGTATCTCAAGGAGCGTATATTGCTTTTTGAGCGTATCGATTTCTCCCGGAGTTGCGACATTTTCTTCACTATACGATATCTTTTCAGCCAGGTTTGCAAGATCTGTAGAAAATACTGACGCAACGTCACAGGTATTTGCATGTTCTAGATCAAACTGTGTTTCTGAAGAAAGAATACCAAGAGAAATTTTGTTTTGCGCGTCTTGCAGTTTTGCAAACTTGCGTGCGTTAAAATACGCGCTCGCAAACCATGCGCTTCCAAAGATGGCGCAGGTGATGAGTAATACTACAATGTAAATTCGAAATCCTTTCATATCGTTATCGCCAGGACGGCTGCCGGCGCCCGCGGAGTGTATTCCACACAGCTTTGAGGAGCCAGAATGGGGAAATAATACTATACATCAAAATATACGGAATAATATGCCAGTTGACCTTTTGTTTGCGCCCGGTAATAGATGAGCCAATAATAATTGAAAACACAACAAGGGCATAGATGAGTATTTCAACAAACACTATTGAGCGCGTACTAATGAAAAATGGATCAACGTGGAAACTTGATGTGCCGATGAGACCCGTAACTGACCACTGGGTGAATTTTTTAATAATGAAGATAATAAAGTTATAAAACAGTGCAAATGAGAGGTACACGACAGCACATATGGATATGATGCCCGCAGGGAGTGTGTAGAATGAAAAGTTGCCGTATTTGGTACGGAAAATAAGTCGTCGGTAATCAATAGTATTTTGAATAAAGCCATATATCCAGCGAAGTCTTTGCTTGTACAGCTTTTTGACTGAGTCTGGAGAAGAGGTATACACAACCGCATCGTGACAGTGGTAAATGCGCAAATGATGCTCCTGCATGCGGTACGCTATTTCTTGATCTTCAGTACCATGTGCCTTTTTAAATTTCCCAATCTTTTGGAATACTTCTCTTCGGAAAATAGAAAACGGTCCCGGTGTCACATGGATAGCGCCGAGGTATGAGAGCATTTTCTTGTTGTAGCTGGACATATTGTACTCAATACGCTGCGCGAACTGCACCAAGTTCTTGGGCTTGTCGATGATCATGCTTGGTGCAGTGGCCATAACGTCTGGCATAGTGTTGAAGGCATGCACCATGCGCTTGAGCGCGTCGGGAGTGACAAACGAGTCTGCATCAAGACAACCGATGAGGTCTGCGTCGGTCTGATCAATCCCAAAGTTTACAGCAGTGTGCTTTCCACCGTTTTCCTTTCGAAAGATACGCACTTGAGGGGTATCCTTGTAGCGTGAAATCTCATCCCACGTAGTATCGGTGGATCCGTCATCAACTACAATGATAGAGAGCTTATCTTGTGGATAATCGAGCGCGAGGAGTGACTCCACCGTCCCATGCACTGTCTTTTCTTCATTCCAACACGGCACGATGATAGAGACGGTTGGATAATGTGTAAGTGTTGGCACCGGAAGACCTGAGGTTGTGCGCAGTTCTTTGCGCTTCAAGAGATAGGTAACAAGGAGAAATACTTGTACATAAACCGCCAAAAAAGTGATGCTATATATAGCTATTTCTCCTCCGCTCATAGAATATGACTATAGCAAAAAAGTGCCCCTTTTTCAATCTACGAAAGTGTGCGCTATACTTATGCGTATGCCTCCAGAAACAACAACCAAAAAATCAATTAGTTTGCCAGCAGCGATCCTCTCTGCGGCAGTTATTATTGCAATCGCACTTATTATTGTATTTAGTCCAAAGACCGCACAAAATGCGCAACCTGCCGCACAAAACCCTGACGAAGTCACGAGTGTTCCTAAAGACGTAGCAGTTATTAGAGCTGACGACCGAGTACGTGGGGACGCAAGCACTGCACAAGTCGCCGTTATCGAATACTCAGACTCAGATTGTCCATTTTGTGTGAAGTTCCATCCAACCCTTCAGCAAGTCTACAAGGACTACGGCGGAAAAGTTGCATGGGTATACCGATACTTCCCACTCACCTCCCTTCACCCAAATGCAGCGACCGAAGCAGTTGCGCTTGAGTGTGTCGCAGAGCTCGGCGGAAATGATGCATTCAACAACTACCTTGACCAGATCATCAACATCACGCTCACTCCAGATCCAAAGGCAAATGAGCAGCTTGCAAGCATTGCTAGTAGTCTCGGAGTAGACAAAGCGCTCTTTACCAAGTGTATGGCAGGCACAACTGCAAGTGACCGCGTGAAGAAGGACACCGACGAAGCTACAAAGATCGGAGCACAAGGCACTCCATTTAGTATCATCGTCAATCTCAAGACTGGCGAACAGAAAATAGTCCCAGGTGCATATCCAATCGAGGATGTAAAAGGATACATCAACGACCTACTTAAATAAATTGGAAAAATAGAAAAGCCCCGTTTTATAACGGGGCTTTTTGTATACTTATATATTAATCAAAATAGTTTCGGAGGCGTTGGATACGGTCATTCTGACGAAGCTTTTCATGGACTTTGGCTTCGATCTGACGGATACGCTCGCGAGTGACGCCAAACTCCTTCCCTACTTCTTCGAGGGTGTGCTGCACCCCATCGATGAGTCCATAGCGCATCTCAAGAATTCGCTTTTCCTTTGGAGAGATTTCTTCGAGCACGCTGCGGATAGCGTCTTGGAGCATGCGGCGTGATGCTTCTTGGTCAGGACGGAGGATCTTATCGTCTGGAATGAATTCTCCAAAAGTAGATTTGTCCTCGTCGTCACCTATAGGCTGCTCGAGCGAGCGAGTTTCTTGGTTGATTTGCTCGATGACATGGACCTTCTCAACCTCGATGCCCATTTCGTTTGCTATCTCTTCGGGCATTGGGTCTCGCCCGAGGTCTTGCGCAAGACGGCGCACGACTTGTTTGTACTTACTTATCGTTTCTACCATGTGTACTGGGATACGAATAGTACGTGACTGATCTGCGAGCGCTCGTGTAATCGATTGACGGATCCACCACGTTGCATACGTACTAAACTTAAACCCTTTGGTGTAGTCGAACTTCTCGACAGCCTTAAAGAGCCCAATATTTCCTTCCTGAATGAGATCAAGGAGCGTAAGATCTGCCGTACGGTTTGCGTATTTCTTTGCGATAGAGACGACAAGACGCAGGTTCGAACGAGCGAGCAAGTTCTTGGCTTCAGTATCTCCTTTTTCGATGCGCTTTGCGAGCTCGCGCTCCTGAGCCGCGGTGATGAGCGGATACTGACCGATGTCTTTGAGATACATCTGCACTGATGAAAAACTACTTGAATCTTTGACGTATTTCGTAAGGTCTTCTTTACTATCGATATCTAAAAGGTTTCCACCTTCGAGCACATCTATACCTGCTGTGCCAAACTTTTCATAGAGCTCATCGAGAAAGAGAATATTATTTTCAATATCTGGAAATGTTTTGAGAATCTCATCGTACGTTATGAAACCGCGCTTCTTTCCCTTTTCGATAAGCTCATTTGCCTTTGCTTCGAGCTCTTTGAGTTTCTTTTCTGTATTTTGCTCGCGACGACTTGCAGGCTGTCCTGCGTGACGTATAGTGATTGGCTTTGGTTTTACTTTTGGTGCGGCTGACTTCTTTTTCACCGGCTTTGCTACCTTTTTTGGAGCTGGTTTTTTCTTTGGCGCAGCCTTCTTTACTGCTGGTTTCTTTGCTTTTTTCCCGCTCTTTGGAGCTGGTTTTTTGCTTACTTTTGATTTCTTTGCTTTTTTTATTGCCATAGAGTACGAGCTTGTATCATTACTAAAATTCTACTAAAAGTCAACAAAGACCTAGCCCCCTTTCTGGAGGGAGAGGTTGAGTGTATGAAGTTTGGTCATAAGTGCCTGTGCGGCTTCTTCTTGACCCATTTGTTCAAGCTCGGCGAGCTCATCTGAGAAGCGTGACCGTAGCTGTGTATAAAACTGTACTTGTAGTTTTTGCGCAATCTCACGCACAAGAAGTTCTCGCTCACCCTCAGAGAGGGTACCGTAGTCGCGCTCTATTATGTGAAGCAATTCTTCTGGTTGCGGGTCGCTATATGACGGAAGCTCAATATGCTCTCCTTCAAAAGACACACGCGAAAGCGTATCGTATTGCGCCTTATTATTATCTGTCGGGAACCTTGCAACGAGCGCTACAAATCGATCCAGTAGAGATATATCTTCTTGGGGAGACTCTACAGGAACTATTGTCTTTTCTGTATTTACCCCTCCCTTGTACAGCGCGAGCTCACGAGAGATTGCATCAGGCGTGCTCTTGATATGTGACGCAATAGTTTCAATATACTTACTCTGCTCGAGTGGCGAACGCACTTTTGATAGATAGGGGAAGATTCTTGATTTAAGAGCTGTCGCAAGCATATGTGGTGAGAGAGATGCAGTATCTATCTGATAGAGCTGGTGCAACAGAAAATGCCGTGCGCCCTTTAAGAGGTCTTTCCATGCATCTTTTCCGTGTGCGTGTATAAAGTCAGCAGGGTCTACTCCTTGCGGAAGCGCAACAACTTTTGGATTCATTCCAAGCCCAAGCGCAACTATAGCTGCTCTATCGAGCGCCTTCTGTCCTGCCGCATCCCCATCAAATGCAAGAAAGAGGTTTGGGGTGAGACGCGCAAGTACTGAGAGATTGGTAGTTGGATCTATCGCAGAAGCGTCACTCACTGCAGTACCACTTGATGCAACGGTGTTTGTAAATCCCGCTTGGTGACTGAGTACTACATCCATTTGCCCTTCTACGAGGATGGCGAAATTGTGCTGACGAATAGATTGCTTTGCCTTATCAAACCCAAACAATATACGAGACTTCTGAAAGAGTTCAGTTTCTGGAGAGTTTAGATACTTGGGACTTTGTCCATCTGTTTCTTGATCTACTGGATACAGTCTTCCTGAAAATCCGACAACCCTTCCCGACGCATCCATGAGCGGGAACATGACACGTTTGCGGAAACGGTCATAGTATCCTTTGGGAGTATTTTTTATAAGTCCGGCGCGCTCACCTATCGCCGACTCTGCTTCATCTTTCATGGACGTTGCGACCCATCTCCACTCATCTGGTGCATACCCGATACGAAACTTCTCAATAGTCTCAGGAGTAATTCCGCGCGCACCAAGGTACTCTCGTATCTCAGGTCTGCGCCCGAGCTCAAGCTGATAACGCGTCGTAACCTTCTCAAGCATGTCATAGAGAGGGTCACTACTTTGGCGCTCAGTAAACGTATGTTCAAGTACGACACCTGCCTTTTCTGCAAGTACGCGAAGTGCCCCCTTTTTATCAAGTCCTTCGAACTGCTCTACAAAGGTAAATATGTCGCCCTTTGCACCACATCCAAAGCAATAGTAGAGCCCACGATCCGGAGACACCGAAAACGACGCACTGCGCTCAGTGTGAAATGGACATTTTGCCTTAAACTGCGTTCCTGAAGGAATCAGCGTGATATAGCTTGCGAGAAGTTCAGTGATGGGCAAACGATGTTTGATTTCCTCGAAGACCGTTTGCATAGAGGCTAATCTTGTTCGCGGTTAGCGTCAATATTAACATCAAGGGCCTTTCGATCACGGAATCCGGTACCAGCTGGAATAAGTCGTCCAACGGTCACGTTCTCCTTAAGACCTCGAAGGTTATCAGTTCCACCTTTGACTGCATTTGCAATAAGCACGCGGTTAGTATTTTGGAATGAAGCTGCTGAAATCCAGCTCTTTGCATGTAGCGCTGTCTGAGTAATACCCAAAATGATAAGGTCTGCCTTTGCTTCACGGAGGCCTTGTGCCTTCATTGAGCCATTTTCTTCGAGAAGGTCAGTCATCTCGACTACTTCTCCCGGAGAGAATGAAGTATCTCCCGCATCTTTAATTTTGCGTCGTGAGAACATCTGACGAATGATAATCTCAAGGTGTTTACGAGCAATCGATGCTCCTTGGAGTTCATACACCTTTGAGATTTCACGAATGATGTAGTCTTCTGCAGCTTCTTTACCGCCGTATTTGTATACGTCTTGAATATCTGCAGATCCATCAGTGAGAAGTTCACCCTTTTGTACTGCTTGGCCAACTTTTACTATTGGAGTACGGCGAGCATTCATTGGGTACTCAACCGAATCCTTCCCTGTTTCTGATTTCTCAGAAAGCACAACAATAGATTTCTCTGTGCCCGTATCTTTGATTTCACTTACTGTTCCAGAGAACTTTGCAACGACTGCTGGGTTCTTGATCTGACGACATTCAAAGATTTCTTCAACACGAGGAAGACCTGCGGTAATGTCGACTCCTGCCACACCTCCGGCGTGGAACGTACGAAGCGTGAGCTGAGTTCCTGGCTCACCAATAGCTTGCGCTGCAACGATACCGACTGACTCACCACGTTCAACGAGATGGTTGCGTCCGAGATCAAGTCCGTAACACTGACGACAAATACCGTACACAGTCTTACACGTCATCGGAGTACGGATGAATGCTTCAGTTGCACCCTTTGCTTCTACCTCAAGCGCTTCTTCACGAGTAACAAGGTGTCCTCGCTTAAACATGGTAGAACCATCAGGAAGGGTGATTTCTTTTGCGAGAACGCGTCCTCGAATATTTTTTGAGAGCGGGATTTCAAATCCTGAGATGACTTCCTTGGTAACACGCTTACTTGCTTTGGTGCCACAGTCATCTTCTGTCACGATAACATCTTGCGCTACGTCTACAAGTCGGCGAGTGAGGTATCCGGCACGAGCAGTGTTAAGTGCTGTGTCCGCAAGACCTTTTCGAGAACCGTGAGTCGTAATGAAGTATTCAAGGGGAGAAAGTCCTTCTTTGTATGATGGGATAATTGGGAAGTCAATAGTGCGTCCAGTAGTGTTTTGGATGAGACCCTTCATACCCGCCATCTGGGTAACGTTTGAGATAGTACCTCGGGCACCACTGGTTACCATGTCGTACACTGATCCGTGCTTTTCAATTGTCGCAGGGAGCGCCTTTTCTATTTCAGCTTTTGCCTTGTTCCAGATAGTGAGTACATTTTGGTAGCGCTCTTCTTCTGAGAGAAGTCCTTCTTCAAACTGATTCTTCACCTCTTCTTCCATCGCTCGATATTTTGCAACGATAGCTTCTTTTTCTTTTGGCACCACAACGTTGTCGATACTCCATGTCGTACCACTCTTTGTCGCATAGCGATATCCAAACGCCTTCATACGGTCGAGAATACCTGCGATAGGATCAACACCGTATTTACTGATGAGGTTATCTACGATAGTCACCATTTTCTTTGCAGTCATCTCTTCGTTGAGATATGGAAAGTCTGCAGGCATAATTGCGTTAAACAAGAGTCGCCCAACAGTAGTCTCAAACGGCTTTGCGCCAAAGACATCATACTTTTCATTTCCTGTTCCGAGTACATTGATCTTGGCACGGTACGATACAATGCCGTGATCTGACGCAAGAATAGCTTCGTTTGGACTTGCAAAGTATTTGCCTTCCCCCTTTTCTCCATCAACACTTGAGGTCATCCAGTAACATCCAAGCACAATGTCGAGCAGTTTACTTGAAACGATTGGATCTCCGTTTTGCGGCTTGAGGAGGTTTTTGTCTGCAGCGATAAGATTTTTTGCCTCTGACTGTGCTGACACTGAGAGCGGAAGGTAAACACCCATTTGGTCACCGTCGAAGTCTGCGTTAAATGCAGGACAGACGAGCGGGTGTACCTGAATAGCATTACCTTCAATCAAGACTGGCATAAAGCCTTGGATACCCAAACGGTGGAGTGTTGGCGCACGGTTGAGCATGACGTACTTGCCTTGAATCACTTCTTCAAGGATTGCCCATACTTCAGGAATACCATCTTCGATGAGTTTGTTTGCGCCACGGATGTTATACGCGAGTTCACGTGCAATGATCTTGGAGATAACAAATGGACGAAAGAGCTCGAGTGCCATATGTTTCGGAAGTCCGCATTGGTTGAGTCGAAGTGTAGGACCCACGACGATCACAGAACGTGCTGAGTAGTCAACGCGCTTACCAAGGAGGTTCTGACGAAAGAGACCTTGCTTACTCTTGAGGTTATCTGAGAGAGACTTGAGCGCACGACGCTGAGCTTGACTCATCGCTGGAGAGTCTTGTCCTGCAATTGAGTTGTCGATGAGCGCATCTACTGCTTCCTGAAGGATACGCTTCTCATTTCGGAGAATGACATCGGGAGCGCCTATTTCCTTGAGCTTCTTGAGACGGTTGTTGCGGTTAATGACGCGACGATAGAGATCGTTTACATCACTTGTTGCATGACGTCCTCCATCAAGAGCAACCATGGGGCGGATCGCTGGAGGGATCACTGGGATAACAGAGAGGAACATCCACTCTGGACGAATGTTTGCGTAGAGCATGCTCCGAATGAGCGCGAGACGCTTTTGAAGCTTTTCACGTTCTGCAGCACCTGCCTTTTCAAGTGCCTTTTCGGTCTCGCCTTTGAGTTTCTCGAGATCCATATCTGCAAAAAGTTGAAAGATTGCCTCCGCACCAATACCTGCCTCAAAACATGAGCCATACTTGAGTGAGAAGTGGTGGTATGAGAGTTCATTGAGCACCTTTCCTACACGGATTTCTGCGATTTCCTTTTTAGTGTTAGTAAGGAGTGTTCGGAGCTTCTCACGAGTATCTTCGTCGGCAGCATTTTTAAGCTTGTTCTTAAACTCTGCTTCAAGATCTGCAATGACGCGAGTCTTCTCATCTTCGTATACCTTGGTGATGATGTACCCAGCAAAGTAGACAACCTTTTCAAGGTCAGTCAAAGAGACGTTGAGCAAAATACTCATACGACTTGGCACACCACGAAGGAACCAAATGTGTGCGACAGGAGACGCGAGTTCGATGTGGCCCATGCGTTCACGTCGAACAATAGACTTTGTGACTTCCACACCACACTTTTCGCAGACAATACCTGCGTAACGGATACGCTTGTACTTTCCACAGTAACATTCATAGTCCTTTTCTGGTCCAAAGATACGTTCGTCAAAGAGTCCACCACGCTCACTGCGTCCAGTACGATAGTTGATAGTTTCTGGTTTGGTAACTTCACCAAATGACCACTCACGGATCCGGTCAGGACTTGCGAGCTTGAGAACGATTTGATCAAAATTTGTTGTATCGAGTGTTTTCATATATATATTGCTACTTATTCTGCGACCTCACCGTCGGTGGACTCTAGTAATTCGGCAGGCTTGCGAAGGTCGACATCGAGCGCAAGACCACGGAGATAGTTAAGCATCACCATAAATGATGCAGGGGTGTTTGGATCGCGGATAGGCTCACCTTTGATGATAGAATCAAACGTTGCCGCACGACCAAGTATGTCGTCAGATTTGATAGTGAGCATCTCGCGAAGTGTGTGCGATGCACCATATCCTTCGAGCGCCCACACCTCCATTTCTCCGAAACGCTGACCTCCACCTTGCGCCTTACCACCGAGTGGCTGCTGTGTGATAAGTGAGTACGGTCCAATAGAACGCATGTGAATCTTATCTTCTACCATGTGGTGCAGCTTGAGAATGTACATATATCCTACTGCGATATCTTGCTCAAACTTCTCACCGGTTCGTCCATCATAGAGCGGTACTCGGCCGTGTGATGGGAGGCCCGCCTCTACGAGTTCTGCCTTTATTTCTTCGTCAGTTGCTCCACTAAATGGTGGCACGATAGCTTGGTATCCGAGCTCATGTGCTGCAAGTCCAAGGTGAATCTCAAGGATTTGTCCGAGGTTCATACGACTTGGCACACCGAGCGGAGTGAGCACCACGTCAACAGGAGTACCGTCTTCCATGTATGGCATGTCTTCTTCTGGAAGCACCACTGAAATGACACCTTTGTTTCCGTGTCGTCCTGCGAGCTTGTCTCCAACTGAGATGTTTCGAAGCTGCGCGACTTCAATCACGATTTTCTTGAGAACTCCTGATTCAAGTGTGTGTCCCATTTCGCGTGAGAATACTTTTACTCTGATGACACGTCCTCGCTTGCCGTGATCCATCTTGAGCGAGGTGTCTTTCACATCGCGCGCCTTTTCAGCAAAGATAGACCGAAGGAGTCGCTCTTCTGGAGTGAGTTCGGTTTCTCCTTTTGGTGTGATCTTTCCAACAAGAATATCTCCCTCTTTTACTTCTGCGCCGACACGGATGATACCTTCTTCGTCGAGGTCTTTAAGTCTTGCTTCACCGACGTTTGGAATATCGCGCGTCGTGATTTCGGGTCCGAGTTTTGTATCACGCACAACTGCAGTAAATTCTGCAATGTACATTGACGTAAACTTTGAATCCTTGATGAGTCGCTCTGAGAGAATGATGGCGTCCTCAAAGTTTGCACCATTCCATGACATGAACGCAACGCGCATGTTGTGACCGAGTGCGATTTGTCCGTTTGCAGTCGTTGAGGTATCTGCAAGAAGATCTCCCTTCTTTACTTTCTGACCAATAGACACTACTGGACGCTGATGGAATGCATTAAATGCGTTTGTACGAGTAAAGTTTACGAGTGTATAGGTGTGGTCTTTACCAGTTTTGTCATTTTTAACAACGACCTTCTTGGCATCAACTGCAGTTACTTCACCTGCTTCTTCTGCGAGCACAAGTCGTCCTGAGTACGGCGCTGCGAGTTCTTCCATACCAGTTGCTACAAGTGGAGCTTCTGGGCGAATAAGCGGTACTGCCTGCTTTTGCATGTTACTTCCCATGAGCGCACGGTTTGCGTCGTTGTGTTCAAGAAATGGCACCATGTTAGTCGCAACAGAGAATGCTTGGTTTGAAGCAACATCAATAAAGTCGACATCCTTTTTATCAACAATACCTGGTGCAGTACGAATACGTGCTTCTACTCGATCTGGTAACCCACCCTTGTCATCTTTGCGCATTCCCGCGTGAGCTATGGTGTATTTCTCTTCTTCTGCAGCATTGAGGTATACGATTTCATCAGTGATCTTGCCGTCCTTTACGCGTGCGTACGGAGTTTCAATAATACCGAATTCGTTGATGCGAGCATACACTGAGAGACGCAAGATGAGACCAATGTTTGGACCTTCTGGAGTATGGATAGGACACACACGGCCATAGTGAGAGGTATGCACGTCACGTACCTCAAGCGTTGCACGTTCACGAGTAAGTCCGCCCGGTCCGAGCGCTGAGACAGTGCGGAGCTCTTCGATCTCTGAGAGAATGTTGTCCTGCTGCATGAACTGCGAGAGCTGGTTGGTTGTAAAGAATTCTTTGATGCGAGCCTGGAGCGGGCGCTGGTTGACGACCTGAATTGGAAGCGCGTTTGATGCATCTATCGTACTCATACGATCCTGCACATTTCGCTTGATCTGCGTGAATCCCATGTAAATCTTTGCCTGGAGCATTTCTCCTACAAAGCGCACACGACGTGACGCGAGGTGGTCGATGTCATCTGCATGACTCCCCGGAGTTTTGTTGAGCGAAATGATATGACCCACTATCACTGCAATATCTTCTGCAGAGAGAGTTTTGCGATTCATTTCCTTATCGCTCATATCGAGCTCAAAGCGGTTGTTGAACCGAAAACGTCCGACAGATGAAAGGTCGTATCGCTCTTCACTAAAGAGTGTATGTACGAATTCACGTGCATTTTCTGCGTTTGCGAGGTCTCCGTCGCGAAGTTTTCGATAAATCTCAATAAATGCAGATGACTGGTCCTTTACTGCATCCTTTTCTATTGCATGTTGCACGACTTCAGCTATAGCTTTGTCCTTAAAGAGTTTGAGTATTTGCGCATCTTCAACAAGCCCCATTGCGCGAAGGAGCGTAATGACTGAGAATTTCTTTTTCTTGTCGATACGAACAAATACCTCACCACTTGGATCTGATTCAAGCTCGATCCATACTCCACGGTTTGGAATTATCTTTGCGCCAAAGTATTTGCGACCCTTGATCTCTTGGTCAGTGAAAAATACTCCACTTGAGCGAGAAAGCTGCGGGATGATAGAACGTTCAACACCGTTGATAATGAACGTACCATGGGGTGTCATGACTGGAATATCAGAGAGAAAGATTTCTTGTTCCTTTTCAGAGCCATTTTGTTTGTTGGTGAGTTTGATGCGAGCCTTGAGCTGGGTTTCAAGAGAAAGTTTGTTTTCTTTTGCATAGTGCTCGTCGTAGGTCGGCGGCACAAGGTGAAATGACACAAGGTCAAGCTGAAACTTCTTGCCTGAGTAGTCTTGGATAGGGGTGAACTCCTTGAACACCTCTTTGAGGCCTTTTTCAAGGAGAGTGTTGTATGAGTCTATTTGGTGCTGGATTAGATTAGGAAATTCGACCAGTGGTTCTTTGTACTTTGAAAAATATTTTTTGGGACGTGGACCAGTGTGTTGTTTTGCTTTGGACATAAAGACGCGAAAATGCCTGCCGCTTGTGGCGGTGGCTTACTTTTTTAAAACTCTCCTAATAATCTGCAGAAATCAATCAAAACCCTTCCGAAACTGTAAGGCCTACAGTGTACTATATACAGAAAAACGTGTCAAACAAAAAGGCTACCATAAAAATGGAAGCCCTAGCCGTAACAATCAGGCAAGTATCGTTACAGCGCTTATTTTTATAACCAATTAAAACTTTTTTTGTAACGAACCCTCGTGTTCGTTATATATCTTATACATTGGCTCGAGCTCGCTCTCAGGAACAGCATAGCTTTCTCCTTTAAGCGGCCACGTAAAGTTTGGATTTGATGGGTCATAGATTTTATGTTTTACCACCATAGACTGTGCGGGTAGTATCTCGCCATGTGGTCCAACTATTGTTGTACCAATACTTGGTACCCTTTGCTTTGGCTGCGCTAGGACAATGAGTCCTAAGCTGATCCTTTCGGTATATGATAAGTTCTTTTTATGACTACTCATGATAAAGTGCTTTTATTGGATTCATAATAGCACTATATCAAAAATATGTCAATAGTTAGTGTTTCGGCTTTTGGGAGGCTCGCCACTCGTCTATTTTCTTATGATTTCCCTCTTTGAGCACCTTCGGAACGAGGTACTTTTTGCCTTTATATATAAGGCTTTCTGGGCGAGTATAGACACGAGGGCTCGCGATACGGGTTTCTTCGAGCGACTCCCCCTTCCCTAATACCCCAGGAAGCTGCCGGGCTATTGCATCGGTCATTGTGAGCGCTGGCAGTTCACCGCCTGTGAGCGTATACGGACCTACTGAGTATTCGTCGGCCTTCAGGATCTTGCGCACTCGATCGTCTACTCCTTCGTATCTTCCGCACACAAAGACAATATCGCTATAGGTTTTTGCCATTTTCTTTGCGGTAGCAGTATCAAATAGTTTCCCACTCGGAGAGAGCTGTATTACTTTTACCTTGCCACCCTTTTTCATTTTGAGCTTACTAAACGCAGCGAGGATCGGTTCTGGTGTCATCACCATACCAGGACCCCCACCATAGGGTCTGTCATCAACTTTGTTATGCCTGTCCTTTGAATAGTCACGGATATTTTTGACATCAAACGAGATCAGCTTTTTTTCAGCCGCTCGCTTCAAAATACTGTCGCCCACATACGACTTGATCATTTCCGGGAATATGGTCAGAAAGTGAAATTTCATGAGATAACAATACAATATTTAATAAATTAGTCAAAAAAGGAGTGTTATACAACACTCCTTATAGAAATTACCTTGCTACCAACCTGTTGCGCTTGTCTTCAACATAACGCAGTCTCTGCCGTAAACTTTGCGCAGCGTAATCAAATACCTTTAATGCTTCATCCTTTGCCATATCACCGTTCTTAAAGGCTGCTTCTACTTTCGTAAAAATAACCCTAACTTTTTGACCGTTTGAACGATACTGAATACTCAGGAGTTTATTAAACTCTCCCGCAGAATTGGCTTTCGATTTCTTTTTACGGATACCTCCCAGCTCTTCTTTAAGTTTTTCCTCATCAATAGCGTACATGGTAGAAGCGTTCGCGACTGTCATACCCTCGTCGATTACTGCCCGCTTTGCATCGCGGAGTTTATCACGGTAAATGCCATGCCTGGCTTCATCGTAAATCTCTTTGACGGTTCTCGAAGGAAACTGCTTTTCCATCAATTCTACAATGGTACTTTTCTTTACCCCTTCCCCAATCATTTGCTTAATAGCAAAGATTGCATCTCCTTTTGTCGGAGGTTTTGGTCCGCTGGTATTGATATTTGCGACAAATGCACGCTGTAGTTGCTCACCCTTATTTTTCACAGGATAAACATAGCAAAGAATTTCAGTTTTATCTGCAAGGAGTGCCCCTGCCACACGATGCCGGCCGTCTGTGAGGGAATAATCATGCGCGATTTCAACCGCATCTACATCCTCACCGTTAGCATACTTTTCTGCCCAATACCAAATTCTGTCATCATCGAGTTCCTCGCGAACAAACATTTCTTGTTTTATTTCAGAAACTGAAATCATGAATTCTTTTTTACCAAACATATTGGTAGTTTTTGTAAGTGCCATAGAACAAAGTTTTGGGTTGTATAAATTGTTAAGAATTTTTATTATAATAGCATATTGTTTTAATAATGTCAATAAGATAAGGTAGTTAAAAAAACCCCGCTAATTTGTAGGGGATTTTAAGTATTATTTTACAATGGTATTTTAAAGGTCTTTAAGATCTGCCATCGCATCATCGAGATTTGCGACATCTGGCTTGTACCCTGCCGGCTCGTTGATCTTGAGGTTGACGCGAGCGTTGTGCTTCATACCCACAACACGTAAGAGTGTACGAATAGCCTTGGCAGTATTTCCGCTTCTGCCAATGATTTTGCCCATATCATGCTGATTGACGGAAAGCGTGAGCAGGACTCCCATTTCATCCACTGTGCGGTCTATCACTACATCATTTGGATTTTCAACAAGTGCTTTTACTACCAATTCAAGAAATTCTTTGTCAGACATATATATGCAATGTGTTATCCAGTAATACTTTTATAGTAGCAGATACGTTCAATAAAAAATACCCCCTCTTTTGGGGAATTCTTTATGCTTTCTTTGCTTCTTTGCGTTTTACGGTTGGAGATTTCTTTGAGAGGACATTTTTCTTCTTGCCTTCCACAATACCCGCCTTTACAAGCATGTTGTGAGCCGTGTCAGATACTTGAGCGCCATTTCTGATCCAGTGCTGTATACGCTCCTTGTCGAATACTACTGCGTCAGTTTTGACTGTGTGTGAGCCGAGAATTTCGAGAAATTTACCACTTTGCGCACTGTTTTTGCTGTCAGTAACCACCAAGCGAAAAGCTGGTTCGTTTTTGCGGCCAATGCGTTGTAGTCGAATCTTTAACATGTGAGACCGATAATAGCAGGAAAAGGTATAGACGTCAACGATAGTTTTTACGATGGGGCTCATATGAATATTTTGCATCCCGCAGCAAAGCGAGGATAGCTAAGTATTCTTTTGGAGCAAACATGTGCTAAAGTACTCTGATGGAAAACGTCTCCGTGGGATCTATATATGAAGGATCTATCAATATTTCGACCAAAGGCATCGGTTTTGTAAAAGTCCGTGAGCCAAAGATGGCAGTAGAAGTCCCGCGTGAGGCACTCAACCGCGCATTTCATGGCGATACAGTGCGTGTCGAAGTCACCGAAATGCCAAATGTCGCACATGACAACCCGCTCGGGAAGGTCCTCGAGATCACTCGCCGCGCCAAGGTCGGCTACTCTGGCACGCTTTCATTTGAGCAAGGCGCGCACTGCATCGTCAGCAACGATGGCCGGATGTACACACCAATCACTATTCCTGACGCAATGCTCGGTGGCGCCAAACAAGGCGATAAAGTATTTTGCGCCATCACCGACTGGCCAGACCCGATGGGTACCCCTACCGGTGAAGTCATCAAAGTCCTCGGCAAGCCACTTGAGAACAATGCCGAGATGCTCTCACTCGCGCTTGAGAAAGGATTTGATACGGACTACCCACCTCAAGTAAATGCTGAAGCAA
This sequence comes from Minisyncoccia bacterium, assembly GCA_965662335.1. GTDB lineage: Bacteria > Patescibacteriota > Minisyncoccia > Phycocordibacterales > UBA9973 > UBA4124. The sequence continues at coordinate 6,838 of CBFIGQ010000002.1, read as the reverse complement.
AGACGATCAGCGAGCACGGCATTACCGAAGAAGAAAAAGCCAACAGACGCGACTTCCGTCAGATTACTACCTTTACTATCGACCCTGAGGACGCAAAAGACTTTGATGATGCAATCTCCGTACAATTCCTCAATGACGGAAAGATAGAGATTGGTATACATATCGCTGACGTATCTCACTATGTACGCCCTGACACTGCGCTTGACCGCGAGGCATACCGACGCGCAACAAGTGTGTACCTTGTCGACCGTACGATCCCAATGCTTCCTGAGGCACTTTCAAATGATCTCTGTTCGCTTAACCCGGACGTTGACCGACTCACTATGTCTGCAGTATTTACTATTGATAAAGGCATGAATGTCGTCGATGAATGGTATGGCAGGACTGTAATTCATTCACACCAGCGATTTACGTACGAGGGCGCTCAAAAGGTGCTCGACACAAAGGAAGGACCATTCCTCCGCGAGCTCGAGGCTGCCCTTGCTATCGCGCAAGATTTAGAGAAAAAAAGATTTGCAGCGGGTGCAATGGTACTCGACACTGTTGAAGTGAAGTTCAAACTCGATGCGCAAGGTGTACCGATAAGTGCATATATAAAGGAGCGAGGTCAAACACACCATATGATCGAGGAGTTGATGCTTCTTGCCAACAGAAAGGTAGCAGAATTCATCACGAAAGGAGATAAAGACAAGTCTCGCGTCTTTGTGTATCGTGTGCACGACTCCCCTGACCCAGAACGCATGGAAGACCTCAAGACATTCCTCAAGCGTATGGGCTATAACCTCAAAGTAAATGATGACGGCATTATTCCTGCGCGTGCGCTCAATGATCTCGTGCAATCACTCGAAGGAAAGCCTGAAAAGGAGACCATTCAAACCGCAATTGTCCGATCTATGGCAAAGGCTATCTACAGTACAAAAAATATTGGTCACTACGGGCTCGCATTTGAATTTTATACACACTTTACCTCTCCTATCCGACGCTATCCTGACACTGTGGTACATCGCCTTTTGACGCATTACCTTGCAAACGGGACTATTCCAAAAGAAATGTGGGAGTACTACGATCTTGTATGCAGCCATTCTTCACAACGCGAAAAAGAAGCAGCGGACGCTGAACGCGCATCTATTAAATACAAGCAAGTGGAGTACATGTCGACTCGTGTTGGGCAGATCTTTGATGGCACTATCACTGGTGTCTCGCCGAATGGCATATTTATCGAGGAAAAAGAGACACGCTGTGAAGGTATGGCGAGGCTGCGTGATCTCGGAAGTGACTACTTTGAATACAATGATAAGGAAATGGCTATTATGGGACGCAAGACGCGCAAAACATTTCGTATTGGAGACAGTGTGCGATTCAAAGTTACCAATGCAGATATTGTGAAGCGCTTGCTCGACTACGCACTTGTATAAAAAGTATGAAAGGGACTTTGCGGACACTTATTATTCTCAGTATTGTCATCGGTATGTTGAGTACGGGCGTGCTTTTTGCAGATGCACCACAGCGCGGCTATCATGCTATTCGCCCAGTACAAACATCAATCACTGTTGGGTGGGTGGGTGATATGGTGCCAAGTGATGACGCATCATACAACCTCTCTGTATTCTCATCCGTTGCAAATGACCTACAGCTACCCGACCTTATGATTGGAAACCTTGAAGGAACCTTTGCACTGCCTGAGCGAACAGATAAATGCATCTACATTCCTACTATGTGTCACGCCTTTCGTGGAGACCCTTCATTTGCTATTGCGCTTAGAGATGCAGGGTTTGACCTTGTGTCTCTCGTCAACAACCACTCGTATGACTATCTAAGGGATGGCCTTGAGGACACAAAGCGCGTACTTGATGATGCTGGTATACCCTATATTTCCCCCGACAAACCAACGATTTCGATGCAGGTAAAAGGTAAACGTATTGGCGTACTCGGATTATCAAGTACTGAGCCTGCAAGCACTATCACTGACTATGACTTTATCGAAAGAGAAGTAAAAAACCTCAAACAATCAAATGACTACGTCATTGTTATCTTTCATGGCGGCGCCGAAGGATCGGACAAAACTGAAGTCCCAGGCACAACTGAATACATGGGTACTGAAAATCGTGGCGATGTGCAAAAGGTTTCATATACTGCAATAGACGCAGGAGCAGATCTTGTACTTGGCTCAGGTCCACATGTACTTCGGAAAATAGAAGTCTACAAAGGAGCACCCATTGCCTACTCGCTGGGCAACTTTGTCGGCGGTAAACACCTCGTCATGGGTAATACACTTTCCTTGTCAGGCATCTTCACTACAACACTTGGTGCGGGGTCATACTCACTTATTCCTATTACACTTTCTCCGACAGGTGTTCCTGGTCATTCATAAATTTTACAAGAATTGCCCAGAGACAGCCTTTGTGCTATCATCTATACGTTTCATCTATGGCACACACGCTGCATCTTATCCAGATCGTCTCAAGTATTGCTCTCATCGGCCTTGTCCTCCTCCAGCGGACTCAAGGAGACATGGGCGGCATTACCTTTGGAGGCGACAATATGTCATTTTTCCAAACTCGCCGAGGAGCTGAGCGCTTTTTGTTCATCCTCACGCTTGCTTGCGCAGTGATATTCGTAGGAGCAAGTCTTGCAGTTATCGTTCTCTAGCATTCCATAGTGAACGCTTTTCATGGCGAATTTTTTTTCGTATCTCAGACAACACAAACTTCCTGAGCGCAAAACGCTCCGTACCTTTCTCGCACTACCACTCTCATGGTACGGGCTTGTTCTCTATGTGCTACTCATAGCAATTGCAGCAACGAGCTATGCAACCATTGCAATGTTTAACAATACATTACTGGTGACAGTTCCTGCACGAGGAGGTACCCTCTCAGAAGGAATCATCGGTACTCCAAAATTCATTAACCCTATTCTTGCAAGTACTGATACTGACAAGGCGCTTGTGTCACTCGTGTATAGTGGCATTCTCAAGGAGCAAGACGGAAGCTATGTTCCAGATCTCGCAGTAGACTATTCTGTATCAAGCGACCAACGCACATATACAGTACATCTTCCCCAAAAAGCAAAGTGGAGTGACGGAAAACCACTCACCAGTAGCGATATCGCATTTACCTTTGAACTTCTCGCAAATAGCTCTATCAATTCAAATAGTAAATATTGGGAACCCATCACGGTTGAGACCCCCAATGATACAACCGCACTTATCTCGCTTCCTGAGGCTCGTAGTGACTTTCTATCAGCACTCACCGTGGGTATTCTCCCGGCCCATGTATGGGAGAAGGTCGCTGATCAGGATTTTGGAACTACCCGTCACAACCTCTACCCAATAGGAAGCGGGATGTTCCGTGTGACGCGTGTGCGCATAAACGGAGCTAGTGTTGAAAGTATTACACTCTCTCGTAATCAACATTACGTCGGACAGCATCCATACCTCTCCCATCTCGAAGAGAGATTCTACCCAAACCAAGCACAGCTTTTGCGTGCACTTACGTCTGAAAGTATCGATATGACTCTTGCAGCTTCTCCAAATACCGCAACACTTGTATCTCAAAAATCATATTCTCTCGAAAAAATCGCAAGCCCGTACAATATTTCTCTCTATCACAAAAAGGGTGAATCAATACTTGCAAATGCAAATCTTGTTGCAATCCTCAACCGAGCAATTGACAAAAACTCACTTCTTGCTAAAGTAATGGACGGTTATGGAATACTGCCAAGTACTCCTATAGACTCTCCTACACTGAGCCCTGAAGACATCATTAACGATTTCAAATCACTCGGGTACACCTACAAGGACGACTTTCTAGAAAAAAATGGTCAACCAGTAGGGTTTGCGATTGCTGTCGAAAATGACGAAACCGCGCTTCTCACCGCACAGACCCTTTCAGAAGAGCTTGGCAGCGTAGGAGTACTCGTAACAGTTAAGGCGTTTGATCGTGGCGCATTTAGCGAGCGCCTCAATCGTGGGGACTTTCAAGTATTTCTTGCGAGTGAGCAAACACCGATACCAGACACATACGAACCAGTGCTCGCGCTTTACAAAAAAGCATACCCTTTTATTACGAACACCTATCTCCATCTTCCTGACGCTCTCTACTCTCCACGTGAAAGGTATCGATATCTTTCTGAATGGTATGTCGAGTACGATCGGGTCTGGAACTTTTTATACAACAAGAATAAGAATTTATAATTATGGAAAAAACAACAACACAACAACCAAAGAAACCATTTACCAAGCCAAAGCGATCATTTGGCCATCGCAGGCAGTTTGATCGTGGACGAAAGCCGCCTCATCCAGGCGGTCCGCTCACCGACCTCATGAAGGAACCAGCTGAAAAGAAGACGGCGCACATCCCTGATCCAGAGCCAGGTGTAATCCGCATCATCCCACTCGGAGGTGTTGAAGAAATCGGCAAGAACATGACCGCGATTGAAATAGGAGATGACATCATTGTCGTAGATGCGGGAATGTTTTTCTCAAATGAATCTACGCCAGGTATCGACTACGTAATCCCTAACACGCGCTACCTCGAAGAGCGTAAGCACAAGATTCGTGGACTAGTGGTAACACACGGACACCTTGATCACATTGGAGGAGTTCCTATTGTGCTCTCTCGTATTGGCAACCCACCGGTATACTCTCGCAATCTCAGTATTATGCTTATGAAAAAGCGTCAGAGTGAATTTCCTCACCTGCCACCTATGAATACCGTTGTTGTTGAGAAAGACCAAACAGTCATGCTTGGAAATATCCCGGTGAAGTTTTGGGGAGTAACCCACACTATTCCAGACTCGATGGGTATTATTATCGACACCCCTCAGGGTTGGATCATCAACCCTGGTGACTACAAACTCGATCAAGTCGACGGTATTGTTACTGATTCAGAAGAAGAAGAGTACAAAAAGTTTGATAACGCAAATGTACTCCTCTTGATGACTGACTCAACAAATATCGAAAATGAAGGGTATGCGCTTCCTGAAATAAAAGTGCACCAAGGTATTGAAAACATTTTGCGTCGTGAAAAAAACAATCGCATCTTTATGGCTGCGTTTGCATCTCATATCACCCGTCTTATCAAGGTGGTGCAGATAGCCGAAGATTTGGGCAAGAAAATCGTTATCGAAGGTCGTAGTATGAAGACAAACCTTGAGATTGCGATACAAGCAGGACTACTCAAGCCTAAAAAGGATACCATCATCTCAGTTGATGACGTGGACAACTACCCACCAGACCGTATACTCGTACTCGTTACTGGAGCACAAGGAGAAGAATTTGGGTATCTCAACCGGCTTGCGAATAAGTCAGTCAAGAAACTCTCGCTCAAGAAAGGAGATCGCATTATTCTCTCTGCATCTATTGTTCCGGGAAACGAACGCGCAGTTCAGGCAATGAAAGACGGTCTCTCTCGCCAAGGGGTAAAGATTATTTCCTTCCGTACTCCAGGAGAAGATTTTGTGCACGCAACAGGTCACGGAAATAAAGAAGATATCAAGTGGCTCCACCGCAAGACACACCCAAAATTCTTTATTCCAATTCACGGTCACCACTATCACCTCGAGCTTCACAAAGAACTCGCCATGGAACTGGGTATGGCAGAAGATCGTATTGTAGTACCAGACAATGGTTCTATCATAGAAATAGCTGCTGACGGACAAAGGATCTCTGTACGCAAAGAAAAGGCACCAGCAAGCCCGATGGTAGTAGACGGATTTTCAGTCGGAGATGAGCAGTCAGTCGTTATTCGGGACAGACAAATGCTCGCAGAAGACGGTATGTTCGTAGTCATGGTAGTGATTGATCAAAAAACAGGTCTCCTCCGTAAAAGCCCAGATATTATTTCTCGCGGTTTTGTCTATCTCAAAGAAAACCAAGAACTGCTCCGTCAGACACGACTCCTCACCAAGCGTACCGTTGAGCAGTTTGCAAAAAATCTGGATGCACACGGCATCGATAATCTCAAAAATACCGTCGCAGACACTGTTGGAAAATACCTTCTCCAAAAGACTGCAAAGCGACCCCTCGTCATTCCTGTGATATTATTGATGTAATATGCGTCCGCTACGTACGATATTTTTTGCATCATTTATTTTCTCATTTCATCTTGCGCTCCTCTCGTATCTCAACTCGAGCGTTCTTGATGCGTCAGAATCCCTCTTCTCTACTGCATTTGTGTATACCCTGGGGTCTTGTGCTGCATTTTTACTGGTAGTGGTAGGACCGAGACTTGCACGACGCTTTGGCGCGAGCAAATTCCTCTCTACGAGTATACTGCTTTGCGCAGTGCTTTTGTGTTTGCTCTCATTTACCATTCATACACGAAGTTTTGGCTACGTGTTCATTCTGTATTTTTCGCTTAATACACTTATTTGGTATGCATTTGACCTCGTGATAGAACACTACTCTCGCTCAAAAGCAATGGGTAACATTCGGGGAACGTATCTGACACTCAACAACGCAGGCTGGGTGCTCGCACCGATGCTCGCAAGTGTTGTGGCAAACTCGAGAGGATTTGGCGGGACGTATATACTCGCCTCTGTCGCGGTGTGTATATCATTTTTGTGCATACACTCAATGAGACGTATCCCCAGAAGTACAGCTACGCCTGAAGTGCCCTTTACGGCTGCATTTCGTGAGCTCGTTTCTCATCCGACTGCACGGCGTATCGTATCGCTATACCTTGTGCTTCAGTTTTTCTATGCATGGATGGTGCTCTATTTGGCGCCATATCTTCTCCATATTGGATTTAGCTGGGGAGTCATCGGTGTAGTGCTCTCAATTATGCTGCTTCCGTTCGTACTCCTTCAGTACCGCACCGGAAAATATGCAGACAAAAAA
>CBFIGQ010000001.1:0-41656 GCA_965662335.1 Minisyncoccia bacterium | reverse complement strand
TCCCATATTAGCGGTTTGCCGGCATTAAGAGGTATAAAAATGACGTATCTGATACACTTCGCACAACTATCGGTTTGTTTGGTTCAGTAAAAGAAAGTGAGACACTATCTCCTGAAAGCGCCTGGAATACATCAAGGAAATACTTGAGGTTACAAACAACTTGAATATCTTTCCCTTGAATAACAGCATCAACTACTGATTCTGAGGATCCAATATCACTGTTTTTTGAAGAGATAATAAGTTTCTTTGTGTGAGGGTCAACTGTAAACATCACTTGCATAAATTTATCTGCAAAGATGTTGGAAAGCTTGAGTGTACTAAGGAGTTCCTGTTTCATAACAACCACCTTTGTCGTTTCTTCTTTCGGAATTATGAGGTGGTACGGTGGGAATCCTCCATCAATAAGCCGTGAAGTGAAATATACCCCTTTTCCTTGTATTGAAACTTGGTTTTTATTATATGAAACAACTACCATATCTCCCGCCGCATCAAGAGCACGCAGTAGTTCTCCAATATTCTTAAATGGAATAAGAAGTTTTGAAATATCGGGAATATGTTTGTTCTGAATTTTTTTCTCTGCAAGCCGAAATGAGTCAGTCGCAACAAGATAGAGCGTTCCTTCTTCGCCATATATATACACACTCGCAATTTCTGGCTTTATTTCACTGATTGCAGCTGCAAAGGAAACAGATCTAATCCCATCTGCTAGTATCGGAGTTTTAATTTCAAACTGATCTCCTTCTACTTGAGGGAGTACTGGGAATTCATCACTTGGGAGTGAGGTGATCGTTGTTGTGTGGGTGAGAGTAGTGAGGGTAAGGTTATTATTTTCTAGAGAGAGAGTTACCTCTTGTGCACTATTTAGGGATGCACAAACCTGGGTCAATATATCTCCTTTTACAACAACACTACCTTCCAATTCAACCTTTGCCGGGATTTCAAGCTCAATACCTACTGCAAGGTTTGTTGATCGTATGACAATACTCGTCTTTTGCGCTACAAGGAGGATTGAGTGGAGTACTGGAAGGGTAAGATTTTTACCTGTCATTTTATCTGCAGTACTTACGGCATTTTTTAGTTTTTCTATGGCACACGTCGCTTTCATATTTTTCTTTTTATATAACGCATACTATATATGCTGTGGATTGTGGATAAAGGAATTATAGTATTAATCTATAATAGTTTTTCAAAATACTGTAGTGGGGATTAAATATAGAGTACTGTGAATGTTGTTTCTGTACCTATATTCTATCCTCATGTTTTTCACACCGTATTCTATTTTTTTCCACATCATTTAAACATGATACGGATATCTTCAAGTTCTTTCATAAGAGATGCGTCCCGCGAGAGTTCACTTTTAATTTTCTCGTAGGAGTGAATCACAGTAGTATGATCTTTTCCGCCAAGTTTTGAACCGATTGATGGGTAGGATTCATTAAAATCTTCACGAAGAATGAACATAATCACTTGCCGTGCCTTCACTACCTCTTTACGTCGCGTTTTTTCATAGATAATACTCTCGTCAAGGTTGTAGTATTCAGAGATTTGTTTGACCACAGTATCGACAGAGACTACTTTTTTTGGCTTTATGCTATGTTTTATAAGGTTTTTTACCTCGGTGAGTGTGATTGGTTTCTGTTTTACTTCTGCGTGCATACTAATGATGTTGAGTACTCCTTCAAGTTCTCGAATACTTCCTGTAACAACACTGGCAATATAGGTTAATACTTCCTGATCGAGTGGATGTGGAAGTCGGATACTTTTTTCCCGGATAATTGCAAGACGGGACTCAAGATCTGGTTCTTGGATATCAATAGTCATCCCTGCGTTAAAGCGAGTTTTTAGACGGTCTTCAAGGCCAATGATGTGGTTAGGGTGCTTATCAGAAGAAAAGATAATATTTTTGCCTTGTTCGTAGAGTGTATTAAATAAATGAAAGAGTTCATTTTGGGTCTGCTCCTTTCCTGATATAAATTGAATATCATCAATAATAAGAACATCGAATTTACGGTATTTTTCACGAAACTGCGCTGTTCTGTTGTTAAATACAGAGGTAGTATAGTCGTTCATAAATTTCTCTGCGGTCACATAGAATATTTGCTTTTCAGGAAAGAGACGCTTTATTTCATTTCCAACTGCTTGGATGAGGTGAGTTTTTCCGAGGCCACTTGGACTATAGAAAAAGAGTGGATTATACGCATCAGACGGGTTTTTAACAACGGCTTGTGCTGCAGCATACGCAAGCTCATTGAACGGTCCGACCACAAAGCGATCAAAAGTGTAGCGAGGGTTTAGGTTATCATCCCTGTTTATATATACATTCTGTAGAGGAAGTTCGTTGGAAGGAGTGAGCGGTTGTGGAACCTGCTCCTCTTCTTTTTTAAGTGAACCGATAGTGAATTCTACACCCCGAATGTGGTCGAGATGATCAACAATCGTTTTAAGGATAAGTTTTTGATACTTTGTCATCATCCATTCTCGGACAAATTCATTTGGTACTGTAATAAAGATAATTCCCTCCTCTTCTTTGTGAATACCAGTGTTTTTAAACCAGGTCGTGAAGTTTGCCTTGGTGATTTGAGGCTCAATTTCAGCTAAACAAGTATTCCAAAGTTGTGTGTGTGTGCTAGGCATGGATAAGTATCACTATCATACCGCATCCACACAGATTTGTTGAAAGTGTGGATAACAAGTGAATACTGTTAATTGTACCAAACCCCTACCCTTGATTAATAGAGAACTTTCGGGTATAGTAAGCCTACTTTTATGTCACAAACATACCAGCCAAACAAGCGAAAACGCGCAAAATCACACGGATTTCTCGTTCGAAGTGCTAGTGCTTCAGGCCGAAAAGTGCTTAAAGCTCGTCGCCACAAAGGTCGCGCAAAAATAGCGGTATAACGCATGCTCCCCTCACCAGAGCGGTTCTCTCGTCAAAAATTCACAGAATTCCTTGGAAATAAAGGGATTTTTGTTGTTTTTAACCGCCTTGGGACCCTTAAATTCCTCCCTTCAGCAGGTACCACCTTCTCTGTAGTGACGAGTAGTAAGGCTGAAAAGAAGGCAGTCATCCGAAATAGGCTCCGCCGGCGTATATACGCGGTAGTTCAAAGCCAAAAACCTCGCATTCAGGGTATAGTGTACGTATCCAAGCAAAGTTATAGCTTTTCGTATGATGACATCAAAACACTCACGACAGACCTTTTGGCAAAGGCTCACAAGGCTTCCAAATAAGATCTCTATACTCGTTATACAGCTCTATAGAGCACTCTTTTCGCCTTCTGAGGGGATACTCAGGTTTCTACCCTTCTACCCCCGTCCTAGTTGCATCTTTTATCCTACGTGCTCGGCATATGGTATGGCATGTTTTAAAAAATACCCGTTTCCTAAGGCATTCTATAAAACACTAGACCGTATCGGGCGCTGTCACCCTAAAAATGAGCCAAGGGTTGATAATCCGTAGTAGATGCGTACAATAGAGCGATGCATACACTTTGGAACACTGTTTTATATAACCCTATCTACAACGCCCTCATATTTATCGCCCAACACGTCACCATGCAAGATGTTGGGTTTGCGGTGATACTTCTCACTATCCTTATTCGATTTATTCTCCTTCCCCTCTCAAAGAAAAGTATTGTAAGTCAGTACCGTATGCGCGCGCTCGAGCCGAAACTCGCAGAAATCAAGGCCCAAGGACTCTCCAAAGAAGAAGAAGCGAAGGAAACATTCGCCCTTTATAAAACACAAAAAATTAACCCATTCTCTGGGTGTCTCTATCTCTTGATCCAGCTCCCTATTCTTTTTGCGCTCTACTTTACCTTTAGTCATGGAGTAAACCAGCCTGAGCATCTGTACTCATTTCTGAGCACTGATGGACTCAAAGACACACTCTTTGGTCTTGTTGATATCACCAAGCCATTTATTCCGTTCGCTATACTCGCAGGTCTCACCCAAGGGTTTCAGGCATTTCTTGCTCCAAAGCCAGCTGCAAGTGATGATAAGAGTTTCCAAAATCAGTTTGCAAAGAGTATGTCAGTGCAGACAAAATACATTCTCCCGCTCATCATTATCTTTATTGCAACCCGTCTTGCGTCAGCGGTCGCGCTCTATTGGGTGATCACCAACCTCTTCTCTATCGGCCAAGAACTCTACTTTAGACGTAAACTCCGTACAATCTAGTACTGATACTGCCAGAGTACTCCGCTCGTCTTATCCATAAAATAGAGTATCCGCTGATCTTCATTCACCTGTAGGTTGGTCATATCAAACGATTGCCCGCTGTTGTCATAGAGTGTGTCGTAGATAACTGATTTGGTATAGATATGGTAGAGCTGGTCTGAAAAGGAAACTGTGCCCTGATACCATGCGTCCGGGTATACTGCTGGAGTTAGAGTAGTCGTGCCTGCACAAAACACATCTTCTAGAGATGACCAAGCACACTTTTCTGGGAGTATGCTAAGCGTTAACGACTGGGTAGCGCTCGTCTTAGTATTAAAAAGTTTGGTAACAAAACCTTGTCCTGAGTTTTGTGAATAGAGTATATAAGTACCACTTGGACTTACCGATGTTGTAAGGCCATTAATATTACCGAGAACTCTCCTTAGTTTACGTTCAGTTGTGTCTATACTGTAGAGAAATCCCGCAACTTGTGCGCTTGCCTTTGTCTGTACATACAATGTTTTTGGTGAAACCCATGAAAGTATCCATTCACGAAATGGTGTACGGAGTAGATCAACCTTTTTTGCATTTATAGAGTTAGTAATTGAAAGAAGTGCGCTTGTTGGGTCACTCGTGAGGCGTGCAATACTCGTGCCGCCACTCGGAGACGGTGCTAGTTGGAGTATGTTATCTGGAAAGTATGTTCCTTCCTTTTGGGTACGAGTACCATCTGGGTTGGGAAGAGGAATAGGTACACTATAGGTAGCAATAGTTTGCTGGTCGTCTCGCAAAAATCTGAGTACTGCAGTTTGATTGTTGTCCGCAAATGATGCTTCGTAGATATTGGGAATGTATACATTGGTGATCTGAAGCGGAATAGACCCGTCAACTATCTCGTACACGTATCCATTTGCTCGAGATACATACCGCACCACATGGTGAGGTACTGACTGTTCTATCACTTTTGACTTCGGGTTGCTAGGATCTGAGAGGACCTTCACCTTTTCTATATACGTGTAGGCGGTGAAACCAGCGACCGCATCAGGGCTGAGTTGGGTAAAGGGAGAGTTTTTCTGTTGTATATCTGTAGTGGCAACACTGTCAGGAGACTGAAGCTGTCCCTCGATAGAGGGGGCAGTATTTGCACCAATCGGAAAGAACGCTCCAAAGTCAGTGACCGCAGGTACCCCTGGAGCAGTCTGGTGCTTTTTCGCATACCAGTACCAGCCACCAGCGGCTAGGACGAGTACTCCGAGAACAATAAGGAGAATTTTTTTCATTAGTAGTATTGTACTATATGTTGTTAAATTTTTGATTTTATATCTGCAAGTGCTGCGTTAAATTTTGCGAGATAATCTAAATTTGCATATTGACCAGTCTTTGGTCCAGAAGTATATTTTGCGCCAGTGCCGCAAGTATGCCCACTATAATACTTACATGCTGCATTTTGAGGATCGTTTTTTCCATTATCTTGTGCAAGATGTACACCAACAGCATAAATGGCATCTTGCAAATCCCATGGATCTGCAAAATTTTTTCCCGAAGCTTGTTTAATTTGTGGAGTATATGCTTTCCAATATGTTGGTATATGTTGTGATGGTCCCATACCACCACCCCATCCAACACCAGGTATTGCACATGAAACCTTATGGTCATTAAGACCTGCTCCTGGAATAGATTGGATAATTGCTTTGTACGCAGACTGGTCATCACGCGGATTTCCTGTCGGCATAACTCCGGGCTTATCCCATGCACAGTCACCGTCTTTTGTATTAAAACTCGTCTCAATCCAAAGTATTGCTAATATTGTAGATGCATTTACACCTGTTTTTGACTCCACATTCTGTGCGTATGGAAGAAGCTCTTTTAATTTTATTGAGTTAACTTTTGTTTTTACACCGTTTTTTGTAATATACGACTCTGTCGAACCACTAAATTTAAACTCTTCCACCCCTAAATTCACCCCACTAATACTAAAACTATTATTCACCAATTTAGGGTTAATGGTATTGAGGATGACGTATGCTGAAAGTGCGAGCAAAAGCCCTGCGAGTGCCGTCATGAGATCACTTTTCGCATTTGCCTTAAGGAACGGTACGTCAGTCACAATATACTGATACCCTTCATACATGATACGCAGTACGAGCACGAGTGCAGAAAGCCCAATGAAAAGCTTAAAGACAAAGCTCACAAATCCTCCCACATCACAGATGGAGTTCTCTGGAATAGAGCGCTCAACATACTTTTTCTGATAGCACAGATCCGGGTCATAGAGTTTGTCGAGTCCAGGAAGTGGTGCAAGAAAGTGGTACGTCTTTTCGTCTTCAAGGGTTTGAGCAAGTTTGCTATTCTCAGGAATGATGCCGTGCCCACCGTCAAACTTGCAGTTACTGTTATTTACATCAAGTACCGTTTGCGTATCCTTTTGCAGAATTACCTGTCTACAATAGTATGTTTTGTCAGGACTGAGTCCCGATACTTGAAAATAGTATTGTCCTGTCCCCGCCTCTACTCCACTTGCTGCGCCGCTGTCCAATGAGACCTTTCCAACGACTTGACTCTGATCTCCAACAAGGGTGAGTGCAGCCTGGGTATCAGAAAATGGATTTTCTGATACATGGAGCCGTATCTCAAGCTCTGCTATCGGTGTTGGATTAGTATAGGTGTCTGTATGTATAGCACCGCCAAGTTGTACACTCTGCCCGGTTGCTCCCGCAGAAACGAGTGGCCAGTTATATGACATAGTGCCATCACTTGAGACTTGTGCAAACGCTCTTGTTTGAGGGAGTAGTATCAAAAGGAGGATGAGACTGTAGAGGAATTTTTTCATGGTTAATTAAAAAGGAGGGTAAATGTTTTTTCTATGTGTTGCAAACTTTGCGCAAAGGGCGAGACATATACTGAAAGCTTGCTTTGTCCAACAGTGTTTGGACGAGAGAGGCCAATTTCGTTTGGTGTGGTTGTGGAAACGGGTTCACCGTTGAGGGAGAGAGTAAAACCGAGATTTGCGAGTACGCTTTGTCCAACTGAGAAGAAAAATGGTTCGAAATGAAGCACAAGACCGTTTTGGGTAAAGCGGATAGTATTGCTGTACCCGGTCGCATAATCAATAAACCCTCGCTTGCTCTGGTATGCAAGCACTGTCGGATCGGTAGGAGTCACCCGAAGTGTCCCCGTGCCTGTATATACTCCCCCTGATGTTTGGACATCAACCGATTCTTGTGGATTAAATTCATTGTGTGCAAACACAACACTTGATTTGTTGTACCCTGAGTCATCAGGGAGCGCTGAGCCGTTGCGGCTCCAGGTATAAGAGAGACTTTTTGGGGCGCTTGGAGATGGTATGGCGGTGAAACGAATGAGTCCATTTGGTGCAAGCAGAGCCTTCCCTTTGTAAAACGGGTGAGTGTATGCATCTGCTGCCTCCCACAAGAGATCAAGACTTGCCGGGCGCAGTACAACACTTGCACTTGCGCCAGTACTTCCCACCGCTTGAGCGCTGACACTTACAACCCCTGTTGCACCAGCTTTCGGTGCAACGACACCAATAGAGGTCTTGCCAGGCGCCTTTGCGACTTGTACGCCGTTATAGATCCAAGTAAGTGTTGCTTGCGAAAGATCGATACTGTAGCTCGTTGCGGTGATAGTGACTGTTTGCCCTGGTTCAGGGTTGAGTGGAATAATCTCAAGAGAGAGATCTGGGGTAATGTACTGCGCATGGGTCGCCATTGGAACCATAATAAGAAGTGCTAGGAGTAGCGCACAAATATATTTCATGCTCCTAGTATAGCGCACAAGTTAGCGATTTTGTTCACTAAACTCCTTTTTTGCGTTGCGAATGGAGATAACCTGGCTTGGATCACTTGTGATGATCTGGTCTTCAGTGTATGAGGCTATGATTTTGATAGCGACATGCTTAAGTCCTGCAAAGAATATGCCCTCCCCGACCCCTGATTCGAGTAAGAGGAACTTCTCTTCGTCTGTGAGGTTAAAGGTTTTTTGGAGCACGTCCATGGTTGAAGGAGATTGTTTGAGGAGGAGCTGAATAGATGAGTTGGTGACGATTGGGACACCGTACGGGCTTTTCATAAAGTCGCCCACGTCCTGAGTGATAGTACAAAGACCGAGATAGTATTTACGGCCACGTTTTGCAATAGAGTACAAAAAGCTTGCCGTATCGTCACTTTTCATCATCCACCACGCCTCGTCAACGACGAGAAGTCGTTTCTTGAGCTCCTTTCGCACTGCATTCCATATAAAGTGAGTCACGATATACATTGCGGCAGGCTTAAGGTCGTCTTCCATGTCGCGCACTGAAAAGACCACAAATTTCTTATTGATATCAACGTTCGTTGGTTGGTTGATGAAGGTTGCCCATGAACCATGAGTGTATTTTGTAAGGCGCTGGAGGATGCTCTCAGTTCCTTCCATACCTGTGAGCACCATTTCAAAGTCTGAGAGAAGGGGCGGCTCAATGCTTGCGAAGTCGCTCTCTGCCGTGATGTCCTTGAGAGAATACGTCTCAGTGATGGCGCGGTCGATGATAGAGTCTTCTTCTGGGCTCAGTCCTCCAAGCATGATACGAAAGAGTCCAACAAGGTTGATGATGTTGCTACGAAGTACGTCCGCAGGAGACTCATCCACACGAGGAATAGGCAAGTCAAACGGGTTAATATGGTTGTCAGAGGAGAGTGAGATGTTGAAGTAGCGGCCACCAACTGCTTCGGCAAGGTACTCGTACTCGCGCTCGGGGTCAATCACAATCACATCGGTATCAAACATAAGTGTGCGGATAATCTCAAGCTTTGTGGCATAACTCTTACCTGCTCCAGACTTCGCAAAGATGATAGAGTTGTAGTTTTCAAGCGAAAACCGATCGAAAATCACCAGAGAAGAATTGTGGCGATTGACGCCATATAAAATCCCGCTATCTCCCGTGAGGTCAAACGACACAAACGGAAACATGCTCGAGATTGGTTCTGAGTTGAGTTTCTGGGTAATGCCGAGCTTGTCAGTGCCGAGCGGAACGACTGTCTTAAACCCGTCTTCTTCTTGAAACAGTGCAGGTTTTATATAGATCATTTTGGACTCGAGCATACTCTTGATCTCGCTCTCAGTGCGAAAAAGATCATTTTCAGTATCGGCATAGATAGAAATATAAAAACCAACGGTAAACATTTTCTCCTGTGCTTGGGTGAGGCTGTCACGGAGCTCTTCGAGGTCTTGGTATGCAGTATCAAGCATAGGGTCGCGTACGAGTCCTTTTTGCTGACGCACAATGATCTGACTTTCTACCTCTGCAATTTTCTTTTGAAACTTTTTGAGCAGCTCCGCGGTTTCTATAGGGTTGATGTAGATAGCCACGTCAAATATTTTGTCGAGGTTGATGATAGGGGTGAACCAGTTGTCCGTGAGGTAGCGAGGGTACGAGATAACAAAGAAGGAGCGTACGGTTTTGTCGCCGATACGCATACTCTTTGGGGTGATCTCGATAGCAGAGGGAGCAATTTTGTCCGCAAGCTCCATAGTCGCCCACTCATATACTTCACTCGGAAGGATAGGAAGCTTTTTGTCTTCTTTTTTTTCTTTTGATCCAAAGAGTGCCATTACAACACTAGTATAGCAATATATTATCCTTTTGCCTCACTTGTAGTGTCACCAGGGTTAAATGTTTTGTACAGTAGCTCGATCACTTCTTCGGTACCGAGCTGTGCGACGCGCAGTCCTACACGGGTAAGTCCTTGCTCCACGACAGATACTCTCTCTTCAAGTTGTGTACGCTGCTCCTCAAACTCAGTGACAGACTGCGTCGTAGTTGTTGCCTTTTTATTTAAAAATGAAAGTACTTTTGAGATACCTTTATCTTGGCTGAGGATAGGTGGAGTGTACGGTACAACAACAAAGAATGTTTTGCGCATAATGTTCACTTGGTCAGTGAAGCTCTGAATGAACTGAATATATTCACGAGTTTGTACCTGAAGCAGGGATTCGGTCTGCTCTTTGAGACGGTTTTCGAGAGTGAGGATATACGGGCGCACATCATAGCGGCGAGATTGGATGACTATTTGGATAGGAAAATCAAGGGTATTGAGGAAGTTTTGAAACTGCATAAGGGTCGCACGTTGTTCATCATAGCTTTTGAGTGAGAGGTTTATCGAGGACACCAAGACTGCCATAGCAAGCGTGCCGTCTTTCATAACGATGATACCATCGCGTACTTCTTTTACTGGGACAAATTGTTGTGCGGGGGTGCCGAGAGTCGCCATACTATTTTTTATTTGGATCTATGGTATCCAGACTAAAGGAGAGTGTTTTGAGCTTACTCTCTGTGAGTGTAGCACGAAGTGGCGCACTTTTTTCTACAGCGACTGGGGCCTGTGTTTGAGGAGTTTGTTTGTGCCAGAGGTAGAGTTTTGAGCGGGAGTAGTACCGAATGAAGGATTCGAGCACGTTTATGAACGGTTTATCATTGTATTTGTAAAAGGTGAGCGCAAGTGAGAGTGCGAGAAATATTGGCGCGATGAGGAGTGCGATGAGGATAGGAAGGAGTTTAAAGGAGAGATAGATAAAACCTGCCCCTCCTGCGAGGTAGAGGAACTGGTGGAACGTAAACGGGCCAAAGACCTTGTCTTCGATATCAATAAATTGAGGGACCTTGAATTGCATTAGGTATAGTATACCCCACTTCCCTACAGTTCCGGTATTTCACGGTAGGGATCTATGGTTGGTGCAGAATCCTTTTTAGGTCCATCACTATTTGAAATGCTGCCATACTCGCGCTTGGTAGGAGTAATAGTTGTCGCACCGGTGAGGGATTGGTTGAGGCGAGTAATCATATCTGACGGGGATGGAGCTTTGATATT
This sequence comes from Minisyncoccia bacterium, assembly GCA_965662335.1. Taxonomy (GTDB): domain Bacteria; phylum Patescibacteriota; class Minisyncoccia; order Phycocordibacterales; family UBA9973; genus UBA4124. The sequence continues at coordinate 30,632 of CBFIGQ010000001.1, read as the reverse complement.
TGTTTCATTCTCTTCACTCTCTAGTTCTTCGTCTTCTGTTTCTGCAAGGATATTGCGAGCTCGTTCAAGTATTTCAGTATCTATAATATAGAACATCTTTAGGGCTTTTTCAGGATCAGTTCCTTCTGCGAGTACTCTCTTTGCCTCTTGCTCCATACTTCGAAGGTTAAGTAATATACGATAGCAAACAGTGCGCATCAATTGCTTCTCGGGGTCGGTGAGTGAAAGTGTTTTTTGTGCAGTGTCGAGCAAGAATTCAAATTCATCACTCCACATGAAATCCTGTATTTCCTCAGGAATAAGCGCAAACGCGTCTTCGAACTCAGTCTCTTCAATTGGTTTTAATTCATCTTGCATAACTATTTCGACTTATCCTTATCAGGTTTTCTTCCATCGTCACCACCTTTCTTTTTATTATCTTCATTCCATTTTGCCTGAGTTTTGTGGCGATCGATCTTTTCTTGCAGATCATAAATTTTGTCTGGAGTAGTGTTAAGTTTATACAGTTCACGCTCCACTTTCTTCTTGGCGAGAATCGCTTTTTCTTGGGCAACGGTATCCTTGGCTGCTTTAGCGGTTTTGATAGCTTCATCATGGAGATCTCGTTGAACTTCGAGAGCAGCTTGTTTTTGTAGTATGAGTTCTTCAAGCTTATCATCCGCAAGCTTTGCCACATCTTCATATGAGCCAAGACCAAGAGCTTCTGCAAGCATATCTTTGTGTTTCTCTAATCTTGCTTCCATATCTACAAGTACATCACCCTTACCTGTTTTGGTGGTTGCGTCTTTGATAAGCTTACCGAGCGCCCTGCTGTTGATACTGCTATGATTCTTTCCATCTAGTTTCCTGAAAGGTGTACCCGTTATTGCTTGTGTAAAGACACTGGTGAGCGCCGCGCCGACAGCAGGAGCAAGTATAGGGAATATTGCTGCAACAGTGCCGCCAACCAATGTTGCGCCGATGTTTGATCCATCAGTGACTTCGTCAAGCATACGTCTGAAGAATGACTGGTTCTTGTAGTTCTCCGCATACTCTGCTCGCATCATCGCACCAAATGACTTTGCGTCTTTGACTTTATATTTGCCGAGAGTCTTCTCTTTCTCACCTTTGGCTGTCTTGTATGCATCTGAGTCTTTATATTTTCCATCTTTCTTAAGTTCCTCAATAAGACTATTTTTTATGTCCATGTACTGAGAATTGTTACTGGTTTTAAGGCCTGCAATTTTTTTCTTTTCGTTATCAAGTTGATTTGATTGTTCAGCTTTTCTTTGAGAAACCAATTGATCATACCTTGCAGCGCTTGCGGTATTACCTGACGCACGAGCACGATCCGCTTGTTGTTGAGCTTGATCAATAATAGTTTGAAAATTTTTATACGCTTCTGACTGTTTAGCGAGGTCTTCATCACTAATATGGTTTTGCCAATTATTTTCGCCTGCTTTCGTTGCCTGGTCGTGTTTGTATTTTGCCGCTGCGTCTTTTGCCTGGTCGTCGGTGAGATGATTGGTCTTCATGCGATTTGCGACTTTCTCCGCACGCTTCTCCGCACGCTTCTTGTCTATTGCTACGTTACCTCCAGGTTCGCCTTTTTTGCCGAGCGCTTTGTCTGCTCCAAGCCCGAGCGATCCGCTGAATGTATCTTTAAGCCCTAAACTACCTCCAAGCATGCCGCCTGCCTTGCCTGCCCAACCGCCGACATTTCTCGCATCCCATGAACCAGTTTGGGTTTTACTATAGGTGTTATTCAATATTCGGGCACCCCAACTATTATTAGCGTTTGCTGCCCAGCGCTGAGCGCGTGTAGTCTCGACTTCTTTTCCATCAATTATTTCTGTTTGTTTACCCCCACTTCCAAACCATCCTAGACCGCGCCCAATAGCATTTCTTCCAATAAATGCTGTTCCACCAGCCGCCACACCGACAGCGGCACCAGTGACACCCATTGCGAGTTTCTGCACCCCATTTCCAATAGTTCCAGCGTATTTTCTCGCAATACTGACACCTTGTTGCATCATGACGTACACGATGAGCATTGGAACAGCAATCGAGATAACTTTTGTGAAAAAGCTCGGATTGCCTGAGTCTAAAAGGCTGAGGCTGAGAAAGCCAGTATCAAGAAATGACGAAATGATATAGAGGAAGAAGAGGAAAATCGGTGCAAGTGTTGCGTATTTAAAGAGCTCCTCAGTCCATGTGCTCCACGAGAGCTCCTTAAGACCACTCACAAGGGGCATGCCTCCGCGGGTGAGTACCGCAAACGGCGCAAATATCATCGCGAGGTAGAGCCCAATGACGCGCCCAAGGAACATAAATGCCACATTCCAAAACATCATAGCTGCCGAGAACATAATAACTGCTGCAAAAAGTGAAACAATAATAAAATACCCCGCACTGTCCCCTAGGTCTATCCGTTTTGTGTTTTGAGCATTTCCAGCTTGTGATGTAGCGGCAAGTGTTTGTGCTGCAAATATTTTTTGTGGCTCAAACGACCCGACTATTTTCGCAGATATTGACTTGTATCCTCCTATAGTGAGTGGATTATCATTAACGCCATCGTTATCGGCATCTACACACTTTCCCTGGCAGACCTGTACTGAGTGGTAGAACACTCGAGCGACGACATTGGAGAGATCTATCACCACACGCGTCCCAAAGAGACTAAAGTTTATGAGAAGTGCGTTAAATATAAGCTGGGTCACTACCCGTTTCATATTCGACTTTTGGGTGTTAAACACCGCAGAAAGACCGGTCCATACCAGTATGAGGATGAAGAAAATGTTCGAGATGTTGCGGATAAGTCTCCACCCTGCGACTGCAAATTCAGCTCGGTACGATGCGTCAGAGAGTGAATACCCCATAAAGAAGTCAAAGAGGTTGCCCATGACTCCTGCGAACCAAGATATTGGCCAATAAATGAGATAGTAAATGATTTGCGCGACACAACCCATGACACTTCCATTAAAAATTCCGCAACTCGGTAGATCACTCCCTGTTGAGGGGGTGGTATCTACAGAAGCAACTGTCTCAGGGGTTTGTTGCTCTGCTTCAAGTGCGGTCTGAGGTATACCAAAAGGTTGTGACTCTGCGATTTTAAAGTATGGTCTATTGTCACCGCATAGATTATTAAAAAGTCTGACATTATTATTGATGGGGTCTGTTGGTAGGTCTTCTCCGATAACTTCTCCGGCACAGTACCATGCATCTGCCTTGTATGTAGACGTATCGCCTAACACAATAACATTGGATACCGGTGTATTGGCTGTCGGTGTTCCATTTGGGTTAATACCAAAAAAATTTGTTACAGGAAATAGTACATGAAAACTGTCGTTTTGAAGCGCATTTGTCCATGTTGGCAGTAGAGTACCAGCAATAGACTGGAATCCAGTAAACTGAGAATCGTATCGATAGTGATAAATAGCAGGAGTAAGATCTTGGCTATTATTTGGGGCAACTTTTTCATACGGTATCTTTGCAAACAAACACTGGCTTTCAGTAGTATCATTTGTATTACACACTCGTAAAATAAAAAGATATTGACTATTACTTAAATCTCTAATGTGATCCCATGCGATTTTTTTGGAGGTACTCGCGTCAGAATTAAACGATTTAAATGACATTTTTAAATCAAATTTAACATCAGGGGTAGAGGTACCAGGGCTAAAAAGCTGATATTTAGAGAGTCCTGCCACAGGATGGTCGCCACTAAACAGTTGTATATAGTTGTCATATACCGCAAATACCCTGCTCGTGCCAAAGGTGAGGACAACAAAAAATACCAAAAGCGCCACAGTTGGTACGCGAGAAAATACTTTTTTTAGAAATGATGTATACCTAGAAAATGGTACGTGCACCTGTACAGTGTATCACGCGTGTATGCTGTATTACCATATATTGAGGCGAAGAGATCGCTCGAGTGTGCGTAGTGCAAAGAGGAGTGATGCGTTTGCAGGAGTACAACCCTGTCCCGGGTTTCCTGAGCACCCTGTCTGTGTAGTAATAAATGTATTAAAGGTAGCTGGATTGACCAAAGTTTCCATGAGTGCCGTAGGTAAAATGGTGAGCACTCCATCGTATGAGCCTGGTGTTGCAATAAACACCTCACTAGCTTGAGCTGCATCATGCCAAAACGGAGTTGGTACGCGCTTTTGGTACACAGGATCGCTGATAGTGCCGTGGGCTGCCGTGTTTGTGTTTGCTGATGCGACGGTGTATTGTCGGCACTGGGTGTACAGGCCGTTTATTTCTGCAACTTTTGCGGCAAAGTTGTCATGGTTTCCTGTCTCGACGGCGACATCTGCATCAGTGTGTAGCACTTGTGAGATTGCGTAGAAACGGTTTTGGAGAGCATTTAGTTTGGCGAGATCGTCTGCATGAAACTGAATATTGAGATCTGCATCAGTACATTCGGGACCAGTAACTACAGGAGACACTGATACGGGGGTGACTGTTGTTGGATCCACTGTAACCACAGAGTTGTTTTGTGTAGTGCTCGGCGCCCCAACACCAGTAGTAGGTGAAGAAGGATTTGATGGTGCTCCGACTCCTGCGTTCTGGGAAGTGTTGTTTGTATTTAGGATCGTAGAGTTTCCAGTGAATACCGCTGATTGAGTGCCAATAGTAGGGGTATCCGACTCGTCTGCTGGGTTGGTGAGGTTGGTATCAACAAAGACGGATGAAAGGTTGCCAGGAGTGCTTGGTTGCAGGTCTGCAGTTGTTTCGCCGCTTAAAAATTGTCGAAACGTTGGAGCTTCTTGTCCCTTTTTCACTGCGCTCTTGCGACCAAAGTACCACATACCAAGGAGTATGATACCGGTAACGAGGAGTACGATGAGGATGATAGTAAGGATGCGCTTCATAGTGAGTATTATAGGTTATTGTAGAAATACGTGCTTGCGTTTGCCGACGTTTGGATTTCTGGAATAGGGCTTGCGGTGATGTTTTCTAGGTGTGGGAGTCCTGGACCAAGCGGATCAAGTTTGTAGGCGTTATCAAGACAGGATTGGTTTATTGTTACCGGAATATCTGCGTGTGCCATTTCATATATATAGTATGCCTTTGCAGGACCAACGATGCCAAGGATCTGGTTGTATATGTCTTCGAGCTCTACAAGCGCGTCTTGAGTATTTTGGATGTCAGTATTGTATGCAGCATTATAGTCAGCTATTCCTTGTGCAAAGCCGGTGAGGTTACCAGTGAGTTTTATGGCGTCAGTCATTTGGTCTGAAATAAAGTCCTTTTCTGCTTGTGTATTTGCAACTGCGGCAAATGCATTAATGATATTTTGATCGCTGTAGCGGTTCTCTATTTGCGCTTTGAGAACTGCGAGTGTATCACTAAAGAAATTCGATACCACAGTAGGACTATTCCCTGTTTGATACGCGCGGTCACTGATACGCTTCGTTTGACCGTCAACCTTATCAAAGAGTGATACGCGAGACGTAGTATATCCTACTGTGTACGTGTCATTACTACAGTTGCTACTGTTAGAGAAAATACCACATAGTACATGCCCCGGATCAAGTATGTGATTTACTGTTACCAATATATTGTTGTCTTTTGAGGTAACTTCTTGAAGAAGGGATACAAATGTTTGAGCGTTGTCATTGAGCGCCTCGTTTCGAGTTGGGTTTGGTCCTGGAATACAGTAGTCGAGCGCGCCCAGTAGTGGTACTACTTGCTGCATTTTGTACTGAGCATCTTGGCTGCGAGTGAGGAAGCTCTTTTGTGTTTCGATCACTGCCTTGAGTTGCTGGGGGCGACTGATATCGAACTCATCATTAAATCCTCCGGTTGCCGCATTGTACCCGAGCGGTGTCTGGCAAGATTGCGCACTTGCAAGTGTCTGACCGTTAGTACCGGTGACGACGTTGGTACCAAATCCACCAGGGACGTTACTAAAGGTGTTGGTTGATCCACGCCCTGCACCAGTGACGCCGTCGGTAAAGAGACGATTCATGAGCTGGTCAAAGAATGAACCGAGTACTTCATTGATTTGGTCTGCGTTTATAAGTACCTCTGTAGTAGAGTTTGTGATGCCTTGGAGTTGGTTTGAGATAAGCGAACCTGGAGTCACAACTTCGTAGCGAACACATTTTGGTTTAGTAATACTGGTAGAAGTAACACTGCTTTGATATCCATGAAGGTATGCATTGCACTGTGTTTGGTTGGTTGCTGACCCGCCCACTGTAGTACAGCACGACTGATAATTTTGTGAGTAAATAATGCTACATGAGTTTGATGCAGTAGGTGTTCCGTAGTTAGTCGGTGCAGTATATGTCGAAGAAAGCGTAGAAGGAGTGCTTGCATTGTCGTATTCTACGCATTTGCGCATACTGAGGAAGCCTTGACCTTGCTGAAGTTCATCTCGAATGTTCTGTTGAGTATTGTTTATCTGGTAACTCACTTTATCAACTGCCTTAAAATACGCCCCAACTGGGTTGTTGTTCATATTAAGGAGTGCTCCCCATCCCCCGTTGGTGAAGTCATCTTGAAATGCTTGATATTGGAGTGCTTCGGGTGTGTTCATTACCTTTGAGAATACGTTGTCAGTGTAACCAGTCACCTGCTGCTTTATGACTGATTCAAGTGCATTTCCAAAAATAGGGTTGTCACGCACAACATCGCTTTGGAGGTATGAATACAATTTTTCATTTTTTACTGAATTTAAGTACGAGTCGATATCACGAACGTAAAATGGATTACCGCCAAGTCCGGTACGAATCCAGTTGAGTGTTTTGTTTGAGAGGCTTTGGAGTGCGGTCTTTGCGACGGCATACGCTGCGCCGTTGAGACACTGTTCACGGCGCGTAGTCTTTGCTTCTTCATTGGCAGTAGCTTGGGTGTTGTCAGCCGTGGTTTTGTCGTTTGTCGGTACTTTTTGTTCTGCTGCACCAGTACCACTACTTTGCGAATTGCAGGATACTCCACTAAAGAGGCTACTTGCTGCCTTACAAATAGTACCTCCAATGTTGGTACAACTTGCAAGAGCGCCTCCGACACCACTAAACTGTATGCCCCCAAAAGAATTTCCAGTGAGTCCCGATGATGCTCCTGGGGTGAAAGTACTTCCTCCGATAGACGCAGATACGGCGCAGTTACAAATGTTGCCGCCAGGAGCGGCAGAGCCGTCGGAACACAACGGTGCTGCATGTGAAATGCTTGGAGTGATAAGTATGAGTACTATGGCAACAAAAAAGATTCGTTTCATTTGACGCTTTATAGTATACCGTACTGTGTGAAATATGCAGTAATAGCAGTAGTCGCTGTGGTGAGTTTGGTATTGTAATTTTTATAAATTGCAAGTCCCACAAGTGCTGCCAGGCTGTTGTCATCAAGCTCGGTCATGTACGTCATCGAAATACCAATACCGGCAAAGCTATTTACGAGGTTGAGGTCTGCGCTCGCAAGACCGACGGGTACAGGGATGGCTTTTATATCTTTTGCGATAGATCGGTATACGACCTCAGCCTGTTTAAGTTGTTCGAGCTGGCTCGTGTCTTCGGTGTCGAGCGCGTTTGCGAGTATTTCAATATCCGGAGTATTGAGGTTGTATTTGAGAAATGCAGCCTTAAGACGATCGTGGTAGGTCTGCAGTGAAGCTTGAGTCGTCGGTACAACGGTGAGGTCTTTGAGGGAGTATTGGTTGTTTACTTCTTTAATATCAACACTATTTCCAAGTTTGGTAGCGATATCGGCGAGTGTTTGCTTGTCTATGTCGTCTGACTGCCCAAGTGCAGCCGTGAGTGTAAAGAGCTCTCGAGCAAGTCTATCCGTGTCGTCGAGGGGCTCGCTATTGGCTTCTTGCACTCCCAGCGATTTCTTTTTTTGCTCAATGATTTGTGCATTTGGGACGCCGTTTGTGTACAGCACACTTGGATCAAGTCCCCACAGACGCTCTTCCCAGTCAGCGACGCCGTTGCCATTCGTGTCCTTGCCGACGTAGTCCCCTACTGTCTGGCTCACAACTTGGTTTTTCTCTCTATGAAAGACAAGTTTTTGGAACCACGCAGTCTGCACAATGAGAATGAGTGCAACTATCCCTATAGCTATTGAGCCGCGTTTTATAAATTGTTTACTCGGACGGTTGTTTGATGGAGGCATGTTCCTCTATTGTACACTGCCTGCTACGTGTTGCGCGAGAAGTTTCCAGGTACCAAGGTGTATATCTTCAGGGCGGGTGCGCGGATCTATGGAGAGTGTGGCGAGTACATGCTTCGCCAAGTCTTTATTTTTGAGATAATCACCAAGACTTCCGCCAATCTGCTTACGCTTTTTGCCAAACATAGCTTTTACAACTCCAAAGAACACCGTTTCATCACAATCGAGAAAAAAATCTCGCGAAATGTGCTCGACAGTCAGTACTGCGCTATCTACCTTTGGTGCAGGTACAAATGCGCCTTTTGGTACTTTTGAAACGATGCGCGGGGCCCCATAGCTTGCAACCGCAATCGAGAGCACGCTTTCTTTGCCGTCTTTGGCAACAATGCGCTCGGCCACTTCTTTTTGAATCAGCACAGTGAGGGTGTTTGGTTGAAATGTAGATGAGAGGAATTTCTCTAAAATAGCCCCCGTAATGTAGTACGGAATATTGGCGACGAGTTTGTAGGGATTGCGAGGAGGAGTCCACGCAAGCACATCGTCTTCTATCAGGGTGAGTTGTTTGTTCTCGATTTCTACAGTAAAGCTCTCATTGAGAAGAGGAATGAGGTCTCTATCTTTTTCTATTGCAATGACATGAGCCCCTCTTTCTAAGAGTGCACGGGTGAGTACACCTTTTCCAGGACCTATTTCAACAATGAGTTCCCCTTGACCCACGTTTGCGCCCTGTACCATGTCGTGTATAGCTTTTTGTGAGGTGAGAAAGTGTTGGCCAAGAGATTTTTTTGCGTGCATAGAGAGTACTATAGCGTATTTTGGTATACTTTCTATATGAAACGATATGTACTCTCTATTCTCTCTTTCACCCTTCTTGTGCCAAGTCTTACCCATGCCGAGATAACTCGCACGCTTCGTCTGGGTGATAGAGGTCTCGATGTCAAAGAATTACAAATTGCACTCAACAGCGATCCGGCTACTCGTATTGCACAAAGTGGTCCAGGAGCTCCAGGATTTGAATCAACATATTTTGGAGCACTAACTCAGGCAGCGGTAAATAAGTTTCAAATCAAATACGCGCTTGAAGCCCTGACGCCAGCCGGGCTAAGCGCACCAACAGGGATAGTCGGACCACTCACCCGAAAGGTACTGTACCGTCTCTCTCGCACAACAACTCCTGTTTCTCAAGAACAACCTGGTATATCGACGACAGTTTCTCTCCAAGCAGCGACGCCGCAAATTATTACGAGCCGCACCCAAAGTATTACACTGACCGGTTCTGGATTTACTCCCTATAACAACCAGATAATCATTGCGAGTGAAAGCGAAGCGGTCGCTACCACTGTTTCTTCAGTAAATGGTACTTCACTCACTGCGATACCTACCTTTCCGACCATTGAGAAAATGCGTTCGCAAATCACAAACCCTGCATCTATACCGGCCTTTGCTTCAAATTTACGAGACGGACTTATTACTCGCTCAAATGGGGTCGTGTACATGCGTGCTATACTCAAAGTCAAGAATGCAAACGGAGAAAGTAATACCATCACTCTACTACTCGATGTTGCTGCCCTTCTCAAATAATGACCACACGACGAATACAACATTTTATTTTGCTCTCACTTTCTGCAATCTTTGCTATTGCGTCAGTACTCGTTAAAACCGAAGCTGCAGGAGGACAATACTTTGGCGGGATGCATACTGCTTCATTTAATTGCACCTGTAGTGGAAGTACTCTTCTCTACATCAACAATTATTCTCAAGCAGGTAGTAGTACGCTTGCGCTTATCTATAATGGTAGTGCGCGTATTTATTCAAACAATAACGTATATGGTACATATCTCCTTGGTTCCTATAGTTCTGGTGGACAGTGTATGTATATTGTAGGTGAGGACTGTGTCGAAATGCAGTCTGATGGCATGCTGGATTCTAACCCTGGTACTGGTACGTCATACTAAAGAAATACTGTTCCGTACCCTACCTCTCCACTCCGACTCTCCCGGGCTACTATTTCTTCTGGAATATCAAGTAAAAATTCGCTCGGCATACGCATATCTCGCATGCCAAATATTGTTCGAATGCTTGCATAGGTGAGATAGAGTTTTTGGCGTGCACGGGTGAGCGCGACATACATGAGGCGCCGTTCTTCTTCGCCATCAGCACCTGTTTGTTTTACATCTCTCTCGTGAGGGAAAAGTCCTTGTTCAAGTCCACTGACAAATACGACATCAAATTCAAGTCCTTTTGCTGCATGGATAGTCATGAGCTTTACCCCTTGCGCAGTTTCAAGGTTGTCTTGATCGCTCATAAGTGTCGCATCTTCGACAAGTTTCTCAAGGCCGAGGAGTGTATCGAGCGAATCGTAGCGCGTGGCGATGGTCACGAGTTCTCCGAGGTTTTCCAAGCGTTCCTCTCCGTCTGGTTCAGCAGCATAAAACACATCCATTCCGCTTTCTTTAATAATGAACGCAATTGTTTCTGAAACAGTGTGCGTAGCAATAAAGTTTCGAATCGTATCAAGAAGTGCAAAAAATTTCTCAACAGAAATGAGTGCTTTGCCTGAAAGAGGTTCTTTTGCAAATACTTTTGCAATAGTTACCTTTCCAATCCCGCGCGCGGGAACATTGATAATGCGCTTAAGATCGAGGAGGCTATCTGGATTGAGCGCTGCGCGAATATATGAAACGATATCTTTTACCTCCTTTCGTTCAAAGAACCGAACGCCGAGTACTTGATACGGAATCTTGTAGGAGAGAAATGCTTCTTCAAGGGCGCGTGACTGAAAGTTGGTACGAAAGAGTACTGCTATATGAGAGGCCAGTACTCCTTGGTCGAGGTGTTCAATAGTGCGCTCGACAATAAAGTTTGCTTCATCCGCTTCGTCGTATGCTGCGTACACTGAGAGTAGTTCTCCCCCTGGGTTTGAGGTAAAGAGATTTTTGGGCGTACGGAAGGTATTTTTTTGAATGATTTCGTTAGCAGCAGCAAGCACATTTTTTGTTGAGCGGTAGTTTTCTTCGAGCACGACCACACCTGCTTCTGGATAGTCACGCTCAAACTCCAAGATATTTTTTATATTAGCCCCGCGCCACGAATAAATGCTTTGGTCTGAGTCACCGACGACGCATATGTTTTTTGTGGCACTCGCAAGGAGCTTGGCGAGACGATACTGTACTTCGTTGGTATCTTGATACTCATCGATGTGGATGTATTTCCATGTCTGCTGACACCACACTTTTGCTTCGGGGACATGTTCTAGAAGCTCTACTGTCTGGGTGAGGAGGTCGTCGAAGTCGAGCGCCTTTTGAGCGTACTTAAGTTCTTTGTACCTGCGCCATACACGCCCAGCGAGCCGCTGAGTTGGGTTTGCAGATGTTTCAAGATCATCAGAAGCTACAAACGCATTCGCAGCTTTACTAATCATGTTTTTTATCCCGCGAGGATCGTTCTGTTTGGGATCGTATCCTTGGTACTGAAGTGCTTCTTTAATGAGCGACATCGTATCCTGGTCATCGAGAATAGTGAAACGAGAAACTGTTCCGTTGTATGCGCCAAATTTTCGCAAAAGATACACTCCGAGGCTGTGAAAGGTACTGACAAACGGTACCTCACCCTCACATCCAGGAGCGCTTTCGAGCATCTGGACTGCTCGTTCGCGCATTTCTTTCGCGGCTTTGTTGGTAAAGGTTACGGCGAGTATCTCACTCGGACGCACCCCTTTTGAGATGAGGTATCCGATACGGTGAATGACTGTTTTCGTCTTGCCTGCACCCGCCCCTGCGACGATAAGGAGTGGTCCGTCAGTAGTGAGCACTGCCTTTTTCTGCGCATCGTTAAGCCCTGTAGTGAAATCCATAGTGTTTAGAGTGTACCTGATTTATTGATAAAGCAAAAATAGCGTTGTTTTATAAGCCTTTTGCAACATCACTCTATAGCATCATATATATATTTGCTCGTCAATATAGTAAAAGTAATGGTTTTTTGGGAAATATGTCTTGACTTATAGTATACGCAGTTGTGCTATACAGACTCTTGTTGTCCGCTTGGTATTATTATCGGTACAGCACTATGGAAATACACCAATCCCCAAGTGATTTGCCTCCGGCCAAACGCGCCCACAACAGATCACATTTTCTTTCAATCGTTCTTCCCCTTCTACTTATTAACCTTGGGGTCGGACATGTTATTTGGAATCAAATCGCTCCTGCTGCAGATGCGCAAGTAGTCGAAGTTAAAGACGCTTCGTCTGCGGTTGACGTTCAAACAGAGGCCAATGTTGATGCTACTGAGCAAGCTTCACTCTCTCCTTCTACACAAGACGATACTCCTGACACTTCAATCGCCATTACTACCTACACCGTTAAGTCTGGCGACACGCTCTCAGGTATTGCAAGTAAGTTTGGTATTTCAGTAAATACGATTAGATGGGCAAATGACCTTACAGAAAAAACCTCAAAAATAACCATTGGAGATGAGCTCGTCATCTTGCCGGTGAGTGGGGTGGAATACACTATCAAAAAGGGCGACACGCTCTCAGGTATTGCGGCAAAGTTCGATGTAAAAAAAGACGACATCCTTAAATACAACGATGTCGATGAAGATGCAATTAAAATTGGAGATGAACTCGTCATCCCCGAAGGAGAACCCCTTGCCGCTCCTAAAAAAGTAGAAGCAAAAGTGCCTGCAAAGGTCGCTCCAAAGACAAGTACTGAAGACAAAAAGGAGGTGACTTCACCAAAGGTATCTTCTACAACAACGTCAAGCGCATCAGCAGTGTATGGCGATCCAATTCACGGCGCAGTGCTCACTCAAGGTATCCACGATGGAAATGCCGTAGACTTTGGTGCGCCTGTTGGTACACCAGTCGTTGCTGCAGCAGATGGGGTTGTCACTATTGCAAAGAGTAGCGGGTACAATGGTGGATATGGTGAGTATATCGTGATCACGCACCCAGCAGGGTCACAAACACTGTACGGCCACCTCTCAAGTGTTGGTGTATCGGTTGGTGATCGCGTAACCAAGGGGCAACAGATAGGTCGCTCTGGGAACTCTGGTCTCTCAACTGGTCCTCATCTTCACTTCAAGATTGTAAACGGACCACGCAATCCATTTGCTTCCTTTAGTATAGGTACACACTTCTAATACGAAATCCTGGCACCACACGCCGGGATTTTTTTTATTCAAGTTTTGGACGGTACTGAAGTGCTTCGAGGATATGTGCGAGTTCGATGTTTGCTGAGCCTTCAAGATCTGCGATAGTGCGCGCAACTTTTATGGTGCGCATATATGAGCGAGGTGAGAGCTTGAGTTTGTGTGCGTAGGCCTCAAGCTGCACTTCAGCTTCTTTTGAAAGAGATGCATGTTGCTGTACGTCTTTACTTGAGAGATACCCATTGAGCATAGCGCCACGCTTATACTGTTGCTCGCGCACCGCTTCTACTGTTTTCTGAATCCCTGGACTTTCTCGGGTGTCTATTGATTCTAAAAGCGAGTCATAGGCAACATGCGAAACAGGTACCCACAGATCGATGCGATCGATGATAGGTCCTGAGAGTTTCTTTTTGTAGCGTGCAATTTCCGCACCAGAGCATGTGCAGTGCTTGATACCGCTTCCTCTATACCCGCATGGACACGGGTTCATCGAGGCAAGCAAAATAAATCGAGCTGGGTAACGCACACTTCCCTTTGCGCGCGCAACGGTGATAGAGCCATCCTCTATCGGTTCGCGTAGCGCCTCTATGACTCGTCGATCAAATTCTGGAAACTCGTCGAGGTACAAGACACCGTTGTGTGCGAGGGTGATATCTCCAGGACGCAACGTGCTTCCTCCCCCAATGATTGCGACGTGCGATGCGCTGTGGTGCGGAGCGCGAAGCGGCGGATACTGATGCAGCACATCTTCAACAAGTCCGATGCTTGAGTAGATGCGCGCGACTTCCAAAAAGTGCGAAGTAGAGAGTTTGGGGAGTATGCCGTGAAATGCCTTCGCAAGCATGCTCTTGCCCGTACCGGGCGGTCCGTACAGGACGATGTTGTGACCACCAGCCGCTGCGATGGTGAGCGCACGCTTTGCTTGCTGCTGTCCTCGAACGTGTGCAAAGTCGAGCTCGCTTGGAAGTGGTGCGCCTTCACTATCTTCTGACGGAATTACTGTTTCTAGACTTTCACTTCCTTGTATATGCGCAACAAGCTTTTCGAGTGTTGGCACAAGAAAAATAGATATACCCCTAAGAAGTGCTGCTTCTTTTTTATTTTCTTCTGGTATGTAGAGTTCTGCGTAGCCCTCCTCTATCGCCCATTGCCCGATAGAGAGTACTCCGCGTACCCGCCTCACTTCTCCATTGAGCGCGAGTTCTCCAACAAAGACCCGCCTTGTTTCATCGAGTGTGATAGTTTCATTTGCTACCAAGTATCCCAGCGCTATCGCGATGTCAACATACGCTCCTTCTTTGCGCAGTTCTGCAGGAGAGAGCGAGACTATGACTTTTTGGTTGGCGGCTTTGGGGTTGATATCACAACTGTTGCGAAGCGCACTTATCACACGTTCTCGCGCTTCCTCTACACTTTTGTCAGGGAGTCCCACGATCTGAAACATATAAAGTCCCCGATTGATATCAGTTTCTACGACGACGCCCGTTGCTCCGAGTCCCGAAAGCTGCGCGCTCTGTATACGCGAAAACGCCATGAAACAATTTTACAAAACCGAGATAAAGAAAAGATAAAGATTGTGAAACAAAAACGCACCCGAAGCGGGTGCGTACGAGTAATAGTGTATCAGGCGAGTAACCAGTCGCGTAATACGTAGAAAATTGTTTTGACCTCCCAGACGGTAATGTGAGCAATAGTATTGTCCTCTAGTTTCGCATATACAAATGATCCAATTGAATAACGTATTCCTTCAGACGAGCACTTGATCTCAAAGTATTCACGAAGTTTATCTTCATAATACTGTTTCTGGGGACTTGGATGAAACACAGTAAAGTATGCTTCATCATTTTTCTGGTGCATCGCAAATATAGGGTTTCCGTATGGAGCCTTATCTACCTCAACTTCTACACCAATATATGTAGCACTTTCAAAAATTTGTGAAAAGAAAAATGGTGTTTTACTACCCTTTCCATATAGGTTACAAATACTATTAAAAACCGTAGTGGGGTTACATGTATCCATATAGTTTTTTATGTACTCTACCCGGCTACACACAAAAGTCAATTAGTTAAATTCGTAGAGTTTTTCTTCAAAATTTTTGATGTACCCTTTTGGATTAATTTCAATACCTTCTTCTTTGTAGAGCTTCATGCGCTTTGCGCGGTACTCATCATTTGTCCACACTTTGCCGCCGGCGTATACGATACGGTGAAACGGAATTCTCGTTTCTCCGCTAGCATATGCTTTTCCTAAAATCCCCGTCACGCTCCGCGCTGCTTGTCCGCCCCCACCTGCAGCTCGTGCAACATGTCCATATGTTGTGACTCTCCCCTTTGGGATCATGAGTGCAAGTTCTACAACCCTCTGTGAAAATGTCTTTCCGACTTTTCCCTCACAATCTTTTTCATCTGTGAAACTATGCGCCCACAAAATTAAAAAAGCAACCGGTGAGGGTTGCTTAAATGTTTTTTTGGTTACCGCTACATTCTTGTTGTTCTAATTTTTGGCCCGTCCGACCGGAGTGTAAAAATTTTCACCCTGTTTCCACTGTATACTGTGACAGGTATGTACAGCTTTCCGGGGGTTTCGCACTCATCAAAACCAAACATAGCGTCATGCTCAATAGTTATTGATAATCTGATACTTCCGCCCGGCTGGTGGGATACTAGTTTTGCAAGAACTTTATAACTTGAATCAATCCAGGAAGCATTTTCTTCGAGTGTTCCTTGTACACAACTCGTTTCCCAGGAGAGAGCACCAACATGGAACGAATCTACTGTTGAGAGTTCGGGATTGAATGTCACCCTTAGATCCGAAAAGTTCTTTTCGGAATATATCCGTTGTGTAACATCACATGGGGTATAGGTTGTAATGTCATACCAAAGCATCCCACCGCCGATTGCCAGTAAAATGATCAAGAAAATAATTGTTCCTTTTTTCATATCGTTTTTTTAATTTGTGAAAAGATCAAATTTCTCTACAAACCCGCTTACCATACGAGCTTGATAAAGAAAGCAACCCGAAGGTTGCCATGACGCAAAACCATTTATGTAGTGCCTATCTTTCCGTAACATCTTTTTTAGTTGTAAGACACAAAGACAGTAGGAAAAATAAAAGTCCCAAAACAAGGGTTCCTGGAATATAATCAAGAAACGATATATTCTCGGCAAATTCAGGTTCTCCGCGTAGTGCTAAATTCATAGCATGATCTTCTACGCCGGTAATTGTGAGTAGTGCACCCAAAACAAGGGCGATCATTGCACGTTTGATTACAGATTTTGTTTTCAAGCTATTAAGTTTAAAAATGAACAAATAGATTACTTCATTTAGAGACCACGAATTATTCATGAGCTCTAAAATGTGGACGATTTTACTGATAGGCTCGTCCGTATTCCTTTGGGAATTAATTTCTGTTTTGCACTTCCAGCACATGCTTCCCTGCATTGTGCGAATTGTTGCGCGCCATAACCTGAGAAATGGCAGCCCGTATAGTTGCGTTATGTAGGGCTTCCCAGTCCTTGAGCATGGCAGCTCCATCTTCGGGTGGAAGGGCGTCGTATGCCTTCTGCATCGCGGGTGACAAGTCCGAACGTGTCATACTACATACATTTTGGTTAAGAAATTGAGCATTTGTTTGTCGTATAGTGTAACAATTTGATCACGATAGTATGGTTTCTCAGTCAACATCCACAAAATAAATAAAATCTTTGCATCGGTGCGCTTTTTTGCAACTTCTTCAAGAATCGGAATTGATTCATGAAATAGTTGAAGCATACCAAGCCGAGAAGCTATGAGTTCTTGTGTAAGTATTAGAGAAGGACACATCTTTTCTGCTATACGCAAAATGGAAATACTTTCCACGGATCCTTTTTCAGAATCCACAATGTTTGCATAGCTTGTCAGATATGTGGCATATAAGCCGTTCCATATATCGTGCTCTGCTATTCGAGGATGCCTACACCGTGCAGGTGTTGCATCGAGCGAAAGAAAGAGCGGATCAAATTGCTTGCTGCCGCATACGATAATCGCGTGCGGATTTTCATACTGAAGTATTTCAGCAATATACGTGTCATCGTGCCAGTTCGCTGGTGTAATGTCTTGGAGAAGCATTGCTCTGAGCAAATCCTCGAGCACTTCTCCATACATAAGTTGTTCACCAGGAAAATATTTCTCAACCAAAACTGCAGCTTTTACTGCTCTACCGAAACACCCTCTGTCATCGAGACGCACATTCATGCGTGCCATCTCATCTTCAGGAAATGCCGAACCATTCGGAATGTTCCATTCTTGAGCATAAAGAAATGAAATTGGATCTGAAGAGGTCATCTTCGCTTCTTCTGCTCCAAACAGTTCAAAGGCCTTTGCCTTAAAAGATTCCAATGAAAGCATACGTTTAGTTTTAACGTTAAAGAACTAAATTTCCGATTTTGAACCCTCAATAAAAGTATTAAGAGCTCAAAAATGATGCCGACTTTACAATGAGGTGTCAGCAAAAACCTTATAGATATTTTTGGTTATCTATACTACCATTCGAGCAGCGCTTTAAGGCCGGCTTCTCCTGCAAAGTAATGTACCCCAAATATTACTGCCAGGAGGATAGCTAGCACGCCTAGTACTTTAGGCAGCCAGTTCCCTCCTCTGTAGTCATTGAGGTCCAATACCATTACAAATAAAAAGCCAACTATGCACAAGCACATGTCCCAGCCCGATTGCGTGCGGCCAGTCGTGTGCATTGCATAGTATCCGGCATATCCCGCCAACGCCATCAAGCCAAGTACTGCGATCGCCCATAGGATGGACGATGTAACCGTTCTTGTCATACTCTAATCAATTTTATTATAACATTTTATAAGAAATAGTCAATTAAACTACTTCCCTTTTAAAACCATTAATTTCTTATTGGTTTTAAAAAGAAAGGCAAGCGAACTTGCCAGTGAATCACTTTTTCCGCCCGAAGACGTACTTTCTGTTGCCAACCGGATCCTCTCTAGAAAAAGAAGATATAAGTGAGACCGGTCCGTTTTTACTACGCGATGTCAGCAGCCCTGAGAAAGGTTTCTGCGGCAATCTTGGTGCGCGCCCCAAAGGTGAACTCATCCTGGTCGTCGATGACGATCTCAGCAATCGCTCCTGCATGGTCAAACTTGCTTGTAAGCGGGTAAGTGATGCCAAGGTTTGCAAGCGTTTCCGCGAGCACCTTGATATCGCCATCGCTCCATAGCATAATAGTTTTTCCTTGCCCTTCGTAACGCGCAAGCATTGCAACTACTTTCTCGTTTACTTTTCCTTCCACAAGCACCGTACCTTCTACATCGCAGTACACACCGGAAAGCTTCACTCCTTTCATTACCTCTTCCCTGGAGTCAGAGACTGACTTGAGAAATTCAATAATGATCGCGGGTTCGCATTGAGCGAAACTTGGGAAATACTCTTTCACTTTCTCCATGATGCTTTGAAACTTTGCGTTTCCGTATGCTGCTGGGGTATCCCAGTTTGGAACATACTTTAAGTCGTGGAAAATGTGGCTGATGTATTTCTTTGCTTCATCGGTTGCCGTGTATCCTTGCATTGAAACTTCATTCGGTTTCTGAAATGCTGTTGCCAGGTCTTCGAACCTGAAAGGAATTTCCATCAGCCGAACATTGTCGTGTTTGAGCACAATATCGATCTCTGGTTTTTTCCTGCGAAGGTATTCCATTGGCAACACGCCGTACAGAAGAATCTTTGCGTTTGGCTCTTTCCGAAGCATATTCATTGCAATAGTCACGCCATATGCATTTTGCAAATGGTTGCCATTGGCACTATTTTCAATGCAAATCATGTGTACGTCACGGAAATCTTCTGCATTTGGAAGTGCATCTATTTTTTTCTTTAGGACGGTGACCCATTCAAGATCAACAGGATCAACCCCGAGTGAAAACTGCATGCTGTCTGAAACGTTTGTCGTATTCATCGTTATTATTTTAAAGTTTAAAGATCAATTCTCTACAAAACCTCGAACACTAGCTCAAGATTTTGATAGAAAGGAGAAGCCGTTTTTCGGCTTCTCCGAACCCTTTGTTTTCATTACTGAAAACACGCTAGGTATATACGTGCCAGTTTGTCGACGCGTCTAGTGTTCCCTGCGCAAGGAACAAAAGTTGCTCCTCGAACAGTGATCAGCTCTCGAGTCAGTCATTCGGATATGCCGGTGGCACTTCTTGAGGAGTCGTAACTCCTCTCACCTATTCACCGCTCAGTTGGCGATGAACTGACGTTCTACTTGCCGGTTGGTCGCCGGCCTGCTTTTAAAGAAATAGTCATTTTTGGAACAAGTCCTACTTTGATATCCCAAGAGGGATTATCGCGTCCACCTAAGTAAGGCAAACATTGCCGAATGACTGACGACAACCATTTTCTGCTTCTTTCTCAAGAAGCGGCTACCGGGAAGTCGGTTCAAGTTCCCAGTAGTCGCCTCTCGAAAAGGTTTATTTCAATGTTCTGAGATCAGAATACCAGCTTAGGATAGATATGTCAATATACTTTGTTATATACAAAATGGTATCATATTGATATAAAAGCATTTTTAAGTATATTTTACTCATTTAACAAAAATATTTGTCATTTTATGCTCAATATACCCCAAGAAATACGGCAGACGCTATCTGAGATCGGACTCGATAGAACACAAACACAGGTCGTCATGCTCCTGCTCAAAAAGAATATGTCAGGGATTCAAGATATTACCAACGAACTCGCTCTTCCCCGCTCGTCCGTCCAGCTCGCCTGCAAGCAGCTCCTTGAGCGCGGCGTCTTGAAAGTAGTGGCAAGTGGCAAACGGCGCAATTTCTATATTGAGCACCCCAGGTCGATCAAAAATTACTTGTCATACGAAGAAAACCAGATTGCGATCAAGAAATCTTCATTTGAAACCATTGCGCCCAAGCTCGCCGCACTGTTCCCTGTTGCTCTTGGGGCAGAACCGATAGAAATAGAGCACCTTGAAGGCGAAGATGGTTTCGTTGAGACATTTTATCGGTCGCTCAAGCAACCCAAGGGTAGTGAAGTGCTTCGATTCGGTGGAGATCCCCAGTATTTCACGGTTGCTCGAGATAGGCTCAAACAGTATCGCGAAGAACGCATGAAAAAGAAACTGTTTGCCCGTCTTTTGCAACCAGAGAGTCGGTACTCAGCAGAGGAAGTAAAGGATTCAAAATTTAAGATGCGAGAAATACGCTTCTTACCCAAAGAACTATATGATCCCAAGGTAAACGTATCAATTTGGGGAGATGTTATATCATATACAGTCTGGGATGCCGGACTTCATTCAGTCATTATCCAAAATAAAGCTGTAGCGGACTTTATGCGAATGATGTTTGAAATCTCTTGGAATAGTGCAACAACAAAAACCCCCCAATAAGGGGGTTTTCTTTATCCATTCATGTGTTCCTTGCACGTCTTTGCCGATGGATTTGCATCGAGGCGGGCTTCTTCTATCTTTTCCCCTCCTACTTCACAGATGCCGTAGGTGCCGTCTTCTATTTTCTTGAGTGACTTTTCGACATCGGTAAGTCGTGACTGAAGTGTCGTTACCATACCACTTCGACTTTCAAAATCCTCAAAGCGATCTGCTGCATCATTGTCATCTATTTCGCCCATCATGTCCTGGTCTGGGGTTGCCTCCCAGAGGTTGGTTTCGGTGTTATAGAGCGCAATAGTACTGAGCTCTTCTTCCAAGGTTTTCTTTTCTTCGAGCAGCTTTTCTTTGTAGTGTGTGATATTCATCAGGGCTATAGTAGCACGCCATTGGGAATGCACAAGGGAGTTTTGCACAGTCAAAGAAATGCCTAGTGCTGACGGATGATTGTGTCGTAGACTGCCTTGAGGATGCTTGGATTACTTGCTGCAACTATGGTGTGGTCACTGGCAAAACCATAGTATAGGATGAGAGTTTCTTCACCAGTATCAATGTTGAGCGAGCGCACACTTCGCACTGGAAGGTTGTACATGTAACTTGAAACAAACCCTTTCCCTACTTCTTCCTGATGGCGAGTGAGGTCAATGCGCAGCCCAGTAGCGAGGTCTGCAAGGAGTGTTGGCTCTGCGATAAGAAATTCCTTAGTCGCGATATCTGGATCAGGTACAGAAAAAATAATAAAGGGCGCAACCTGTGTGCCGGTGTTGAGTACGCCGAGCCGCACGAGAGAATTTGCTGCAATAAACGGCTCGCTCGTTGGGCCGTGTATATAGGAGAGCACCTGTTCTACAGAGAGTGGCGCGAGACTTGTGCTGTCGGTGACGAGTGGGAGCAGAAATGGCTTTCCTTCGGGGAGGTCAGTATGGGCGAGAGCTGCATCGAGTGCCTGATCTACCGTTGTGGTGCTCGTATCTACCGGGTCAAGTGACTGAAAGACGCCGACTTTTATCTGCTCGGTGATGGGGACAGTGAGATGCTTGTAGTAGTAGATACCATAGCCAAGGGAGAGGAGTGCAAGAAGAAGCAGGATAAATCCCCCTGCTGTATACCATCCGCGCTGTCTGCGTACATGCTCGCGCTCAACTGCGGCACTTTCTTTGTTTCGTGCGGTCGCCAGGAGTTCTTGTACTACCTTTGCATCGGTTGCGTCCATTGCAAGCGAAAGGTCGCCTTCATAGGTCTCTATGACGGGGCGATTGGTGTTTTCGTTTGGCGCTGTATCTGGCATAGTTTAAAAACCGATGAGGTATTTCTTTGCGTGCGCTGATAAGTCAAGAAAGTCGTCCGCTGCATTTTTAAGCGATGCCGATGCGCTTTGCCCAAACGTTGCGACCTCTACTTGCACTCCATGGTGATAGCGTAGGTAGCTACAGAGCGGCACAAAGTCGCCGTCTCCCGACACGATAACAATC
Source organism: Minisyncoccia bacterium (assembly GCA_965662335.1). Classification (GTDB taxonomy): domain Bacteria; phylum Patescibacteriota; class Minisyncoccia; order Phycocordibacterales; family UBA9973; genus UBA4124. The sequence goes on along the minus strand of CBFIGQ010000001.1, from coordinate 8,522 downwards.
GCATCGAGCTTGGGCGCCATCGTAACGCAGTCGATAGCCAGACCAATATCCCAGTCAGCTTTTTTGCTGCCGTCATAAAATATTTGGAGATCCTTGCTCTTGGTTTCGATACCACTCTTGTTGAGTGCTCCCAGGAATGCCTTTTCATCTTCGTTTTCAGTGGTGATCACATAGGCGATGGCGCGCACGAGCGAGCGACCCGCAAGTGCGTCTTTGACGATATTTGCAAAGTTTACTTTGCGCTTGTAGATGTGTTTTGCGGTGTGATAGAGATTTTGTGCATCAATAAATATGCCGACGCGCTGATCCTTGTGTTTGATAATTGCCATATAAAAATAAGTATACCGTATAGATACACAAAAGCCCCGAGCGGGGCCTGTGTTATTTGATAAGTTTGAGCGCTTCTTTGTGCTGAGATGGATTTGTTTTCTCGAGAACCTTGAGGTGCCCACGTCGGTCAGCTACCATTTTGATAAGTCCGCGTCGAGAGTGGTTGTCCTTCTTGTGTTTCTTGAGGTGAGTTGCGAGAAGGTCAATCTTTTCGGTGAGCATAGCTACCTGCACCTTCTTAGAACCAGTGTCAGACTTGTGAACCTGGTGCTTTTTGATGATTGTCTGCTTTTTCTTCGTTGATAACATAGTAGAGACATCATACCACACCCATCTATAAAAAGCAAGGACCAGTCCTATGAGGTGAGAAGGTGACATATTTTTGGAGAACTGTTTGAGCGAAGCGAGTTTTCGGAAAAAATATGTCATCTTCGAGCCGAATAAAAACTACTTTCTTATGTCGCACAATATTTCACGCTATACTCTATATATGGAGTTTGCTACCGCAAAGCGTCAGTTCCTCGAGTACATCGAGATAGAAAAAGGTCGATCCCTCAAGACCGTTGAAAACTACGACCATTACCTCACCCGTTTTGCCGAGGATATGCAGATCAAAAAGGTGAAGGATATTAGTGAAGACACCCTCCGTGAGTTTCGCCTCCGGCTCAACCGCGCACCTGGAGTAAAAGTCCGTGGGCAGTCTGCGGCAACCATGAAAAAGAATACCCAAAACTACTACATGATTGCACTCCGGTCATTCCTTAAGTATTGCCGCAAACGCAACATTGATGCGGTCGCACCAGATATTATCGAGCTTGCAAAAGTGGGCGCTCGCCACCTCGATCTCATCTCTATTGATGAGCTCAATAGACTCCTCAAGTCTCCCGACCTCTCAACCCTCAAAGGACTTCGCGACAAGGCGCTCCTTGAACTCTTTTTCTCGACAGGGCTTCGTCTTGCCGAGCTGTGCTCGCTAAACTGTGACCTCGACCTTTCGCGAGACGAGTTTTCTATCCGCGGAAAGGGTGAAAAGGTTCGTGTTGTATTCATTTCTGATGATGCGAGAACTGCAATCAAAGCATACCTGAAGGCTCGCAAGGATATGGAAGAAGCCATGTTTGTAAATATTGCCAAAAACAAGGAGGCTTCAAGGCTCACCCCCCGCTCTATTGAGCGCATCGTCCGCGAGTACTCTATAAAGGCCGGCATCTCAAAGAAAGTCACCCCGCACGTACTGCGGCACTCCTTCGCGACCAACTTGCTCAGTAATGGTGCCGACATCCGTTCCGTACAAATGATGCTCGGCCATGCCAATATCGCCACAACTCAGGTCTATACCCACATCACCGACAAGCAGCTCCGCGAAGTACACAAGAAATTCCACAGCAAATCACAGTAACCTCTTGCATACTTTTTATGCAGGGGCTATCATATACACAACGGTCCATTAATAAATCCATATTGTTTTTCAAAACGGCATCACTGCTGTGCCCATGCCCTGTGCATCAACTGTGCATCATGCACCCGTTCTTTCGTCAAAATCTTGTGGTATCCCTATCTATAATAAAAAGTCTTCATTTTGAAGGCTTTTTCTTTTTGCGTGAAATACTTGACTTTTTATCATTTAAATGATATAATAAAAACATAAACAATTTTGTATTCTTTTAAATTAAATATGTATGCAAATTACTAAGTTTTTAGAGGCGGTTAATACGCCTGACCCAGATGCACTGATCAATAAACTGCAGGATTTTTTTCAAAAGATAAATGATGCAGGTGCGTATGAGGCAATGAATCTTGTCTCTTTGTATTCAACCGCAGACACACTGCTCGCGAACGGTATGAATGAGAGGACGGTTAAAGTGATTAAAATGTCTGTGAAGGCAAAAATGATTGCTTTATATAAAAAGTACCCACATACCGTAAAACCAGCAGCAACGTCGCTCACGTGCTTGATTGAAACTGATCCAAGTCTCGGATCTGTGGAACGAGCGATTTCAGATCTGTTGTAATTCTCCCCCTCTTCGGAGGGGTTTTGTTATACTCTGGTAATGAAACTTATCTCCTGGAACACTAATGGTCTGCGTGCAACTGCCAAGCAGGGCTATTTTGATCCGCTGTTTCGAGACTTTGATCCAGACATACTGTGCCTGCAGGAGACCAAGGCAACTCCTGACCAGCTCCCTATCGAGGTACGCGATGTCTTTGGGTATGAGAGTTACTTTGCATCCCCTACTGTTAAAAAAGGCTACAGCGGTGTTGGTGTCTATACGAAAGTAAAGCCGATCAAGGTAACGTATGGCATTGGACTCCCCGGGCTTGATGACGAAGGCCGCACTATCACCTGCGAATACGAAAAATTTTATTTCATCAATTGTTATTTTCCCAATGGCGGCGGAGCGCCCGAGCGCCTCGAGTACAAGCTCGCCTTTTACGAACAATTTTTGAAATACATAACTAAGCTCGAAAAGAAAAAGCCAGTCATCTGGTGCGGAGATGCGAATGTCGCCCACACCGAGATAGACCTCGCCCGCCCCAAAGAAAATGCAGCCCATGTCGGCTTCCTCCCCGTCGAGCGAGCATGGATGGACAAAGTCGTACAGAAAGGATGGGTGGATGTGTTTCGGCACCTGCATCCTGATGCACGAGACGTCTATACCTACTGGGACCAATACTCCCATGCACGCGAGCGCAATGTGGGCTGGAGAATTGATTATTTCTTTGTCTCACCAAGTCTCATTAAAAAAGTGAAAGACTTCAAAACTCTCACTGAGTACTACGGCAGCGACCACTGCCCTGTCCTCCTCAAAATAGACCTATAGCTGTACAAATACCGCTAGTGTGGTAATGTGAGGGAAAACTCCTGTATGCAAACATTTTTAAGTCTATTTCGGCTGATTGCCCTTGTTGTGGCGGTATCTTGCCTTAGTCTTTATATCGTAAATGCTCCTACCCCCGAGTTTCCATACCTAAAGGAGATACGGGGAGTAGGGATAGTCTCTTTAATTTGTTGTGTTCCCTCTTTCGGATACCAATTGCTAAAATTTGCAGCAACAAAAAAAGTAAAGCAATCGCTGCCAATACCACCGGGCGTACACATTGATGTACCGCTACACATCCCAGAAGAAATACTGAACTAACGAAGCCCCGCTTATAGCGGGGCATTTTTGTTTCTTACTTTTTTAAGCACGTTTTCGACAGTGCTTTTTAATACGGGGCTGATGCTGGTTTTGAAATCCGGAACGAAGCTTCTTGTCGATATACTGTACATGAAGTCCTGCGTGTGCAGTTACGGGCACTTTGGTGCGTTTGTCCTTTTTCGCCATAAGATCTTATTTAAATGGGGTTTTCTTATTTTTACCAAACCCTCTTTATTTTGTAAAGGAAATGGAGTAGAGTACTGAAAACAGCACAGTATGAACAATCCTCAACACCTGCGCTTGCATAGAGTTGCACGAAGCTTTATTTCTGTACTTCCGTCATTCTCTCACATAGATCTTCTGGCTACATATGTATATGTTGTACTAGTCAATAACACGTCCTTATATTGGAATACATTTAAGCGATCTGAAGGTATGACGGTTAAAGATTTGAAATGTATACAGTCTGGCTTAATAACTCAATCAAACCATGCATATATATGTCGCCGAATCTTTGAAAAGCCGTCAGTCAACTATCAGAGCTTCAATGCGCTTATGTACCGCATTTCTATCTATGAATATGAGTTAGTGCGATCTATACGCAAAGCAAAGAAGGCGGAAGAAGAATTAAGAAAGTCATCAACGACATTACGGATACGTAGAGATAACCTTTCGATCTCGCACTTCATAAGCAGCGCAATACAGAAAGATTTTCCACCGCTCAACTGAGCGGTTTTTTTATTTCTTCACCACGTTGTCTTCAAGTAGTTTTTGAATCGCTGTCACTGTTGCTTCTTTGAGAGTGGCATCGCTTTCAGCTACCCATCGAGCAAAATTGTAAAGACGCTGGTTATCAATCTGTAGCCATGCATTATTTTTGTAGAGGAAGTAAAGAAGTGTAGTTACTGCAATACGCTTGTTTCCGTTTTGAAAAGGATGATTTTTGATCAAAAGATAGAATAAAATAGAAGCTTTTTTGATTAGTCCTTTATAGAGTTGACCTCCAAATGTCTGATGTGGTGCCGCAATACACCGCTCCAGGATATCAGGATAGCGTGTTGAAAAATCAGGGATTGGTTCACCCCATTCCATGTGTGCTTGAGCAAGGTCATGTGCCACGAGTTTTACTTCCTCAATTGTTAAAGGTTCGATGCGCATAAACACTATTCCCGCCCAAGCATTCGTATAGCCTGTCCATATTCCTTAATAGCTCTTTCAACAGCCCTTTTTACCTCAACCTTCTCTTCTTCTGTGAGTTTTTTACTTCCATCAAGATACTGTTCAATCTCTTCTCTTGGAATAAGGTAATTTCTGCCGACTTTTTCAGCTTTTACTACACCATTTTTAATCTTTTGAAAAACTGCTACTCGTGATATTTTGAGTAGTTTTGCAACTTCAGGTGTCGAAAAGAACATTTTTTTGTCCTTATTTTCCATAGAATAAGTATAACTTATGTTAAGTAATAAATCAATACTTAACTTAAGTTAAGTATCTCTTCATTACTTAACGTTGTGCTTGTTTCGGAGCTTCTTTACTTCCTCTTGTTCCGTAATTTCCTTTTTCTCCTTGCCCTTCTCGCCAAGCTTTTTCAGGTCGGCATCGGTGAGTTCTTGGAGGTCTTTGACTCGTTCTGAGAGTTTCTCGACGGTGTTGAGGCTCGGGTCTTCGAGGACTTCCTCAAGGAGTGCATGGAGGATCCAGCCCATGCGGGGTCCCGGTTTCATGTGTAACACCTCTATCATGTAGGCACCGTCTATCTTGAGCTGTCCTACCGAGATAGGGTCCCTGAGCGCCTCCTCGATCATAGCGTGGTACTTGCGAAGGCGATACGGAGCTTCGGCCTTTTTCATCCCTACCCGGTCACACTCTCGCACCTCCATGAGCGCCCAGATGTGCTCGGCTCCAACCTTTTGGATAATGCGTCGTACTGCTGAGAGTGTGATCTGCTCAGTATCTGAGAAAAACATGTGGTTTCGCACAAGCGATGTTACACGTGTAACGGTTTCACGGTCAAAACGAAGCCTCTCAAGGATCTTTTGCGTCATGCGAGCTCCTACTACCTCATGCCCAAAAAAAGTGTATTTATCCTTTGAGCGGTCGTACCTACGGGTCGCGGGCTTGCCAACATCATGAAATAGCGCCGCAAGGCGCACTACTAAAGGAAAGCCCTTGTCTGCTGCATGCTGGAGGGCGTGGAGAAGGTGTTGGTAGACGTCATATATATGCGCTCCCTTCTGCTCGCATCCTACACCCTCGAGAAGTTCTGGAATGATATGACTGAGGAGACCAGTCTTGTGAAGGAGGTCAACTCCTGAGGCTGGCGCTTCGGACTCAATAATTTTAAGAAATTCATCGCGAATACGCTCGCCCGATACATTTCGTATGAGCCCATGGTGAACCCCAATAGCCTCCAGTGTTTCATATGAAACACCAAACGAGAGTGTTGTGGAAAAACGTACAGCTCTGAGCATACGAAGCGCGTCTTCTTGGAAACGTGTATTCGGATCAAGGACACACCGTATTATTTTGTCCTTTATGTCTTTTATACCGTCAAATATATCGATAATACTGTCTTTTATAGGATCCCACGCTATGGCATTCATGGTAAAGTCTCGGCGCTCGAGATCCTTCCTAATATCTGTTTCATATGAAACACGGTCTGGGTGACGACTGTCTGTGTAACCGCCTTCGCTGCGATAGGTCGTGATTTGAGCTATGTTATTGGAATCAGGAGTTTCACGTGAAGCACCTTCAGTAGCTTCCGGTGGCATATTGAGCACTGTTACTGTGCCAAAGGCATTTTCATGTACTGTCTTGAGTTCTGGAAATGTAGCTTGTATCTGGTCAGGTGTTGCATTGGTGGTGAGGTCCCAATCTTTTGGTGTTGTACCCAAAACTAGGTCTCGCACACATCCTCCCACAAGGTATGCTTCATACCCTGCCTTTTGGAGCCGATCTGTTACATGTGAAACAAATTCCGGTACGTAGTTGGTATTGAGTTTTTCCATAGATTTGTTGTGGTGCACCTACCAGGATTCGAACCCAGAATAACGGTTCCGAAGACCGCTGTGATATCCATTTCACCATAGGTGCGTAGCTAAACTATAGCATTCTCTTATTTTATTGCAAAAGAAACCGATGTGGTATACTTGTATATAATGAGAAAGGACAAAGAAAGGATACTTGCGTTACGGCGGGAGGGAAGGACATATCGAGAAATAGCACGGGATACAGGGGTTTCACGTGCAACACTTTCAAGATGGCTCGGTGCGGATACGCTCTCATCTAGGCTTAGAGCTATACATACCGAGGAATATAGAAAGCAAGCTGCAGATTGTATGAAACACCTAAACCTCGTGCGTCGCTTGAAGCTCCAATATGCATACGCACTTTTAGAGTCTGAAGCCCAAGCTCAGTACGATGTATATAGCAAAGAAATCGAATTTTGGAAGGGGATACTGCTGTATGAGGGGCATGGTGATATGAAAAGTAAGCATTATATTCGTCTTTCTTCAGGGAAATCGGAGATTCAGGTACTGTTTTTAGAATTTTGTGAGCGATATTTAGGCATTAAGCGTGCAGATGTACGCATAACTCTTGCGCTCCCGCAGTCTGCTGATCTAGGAAAAAGCAAAGAGTTCTGGGCAAATGCATTACAGGTAGATGACACGCAGTTCTATAAAAACCAACAACTAAAAGGGAAAATAACAGGGGATGAGTTGCAATATGGGGTGGCTGTGAGTATAATCTCGAATACCGGCTTGAAAAAGAAGCTTTGTAAGTGGATAGAGAGTGCTCTAAAGATGCAGTCATAGTTTAGTGGTAGAACGACTCGTTGCCAACGAGTAGGTTGGGGTCCGATTCCCCATGATTGCACAAGACAAAAAAGACCGAATTCTCGGTCTTTTTTGTTGTCTGACAGTTGGTCTGTTAGACAATATGCGTCGTTTATGGGGAAAAAGCTGTTATTTTTTAAGCAATCTGTGGATAACTCTGTGTGAAAATGGGATAAAAGACGACTTTTTGGCGTACAATTGTCTTATGATTCGTGTCTTTTCATCTAAAACACAACAGCTGGGAAAGGAAGGGGAAGACATTGCGGCCTCGCATTTAACACAAAACGGGTATAAGGTACTCGATAGAAATGTGCATCTCGGGCGGGGTGAGATAGATATTATTGCGAAAAAAAATTCTACTATACACTTTTTTGAGGTTAAAGCAGGGAAGAAGGGCGGTTTTATTAATCCGGCAGAGAATCTCTCTCGTGATAAGCTCCGCAAATTCGTGGGTGCATGTGAGTATTATGCGCTTACACACGGCATACGATCTTATTATGCGAAGGCAATTGTCGTGCTATTGGGCAATGGAAATCCGAGCATTGAGCTATTTGATATCGAATAGTCTTTATTTATTGTAGCGTATCTGATATGATGCGTCGTACAACCAATCGGGGTGTAGTATATCGGTAGTATACATGTTTTGGGAACATGAGGGCAGGGTTCGATTCCCTGCACCCCGACAATGAATTCTAGAGTATTCTAGGATTTTTCCACTGTCCGATATTGTAAAGGACAAATGTCCTTGATACACTCATGATTGTAGTAATATTTTTTTAGTAGTAACAATCAAATCATGATGAAACAATTTCATAATCACTTAGTAAAACATCTAGCTTGGTATCGTAAGTGGCACCAAACACCGCATCACACGGTCGTTCACTATGGATTGTTTCTCGGTTTTTTGATTTTTGTTGGAGCTAGTCTTGCGTCATACGACACAGTACAGGCAGTTGGTTCAACATACTATGTTTCTCCTTCTGGATCTGCGAATGCTTCGGGCACTATTTCTGCCCCTTGGTCTCTTTCTAAACTCTCCTCCGTCATCCTCGCTCCAGGAGATGTCGTCTATCTCCGTGGCGGCACCTATCGCTCCACCGCCTCTAACCCTGCAAATGCTGGGACACACCTCTTGATCCACGATCAGCAAGGTACCAGTGCAAACCCAATCACGATCCAAGCATACCCAGGAGAGAAACCAATTCTCGACCTCTCC